>NZ_JADNDC010000031.1:1545-54545 GCF_015551645.1 Ruminococcus sp. D54t1_190329_F1 | reverse complement strand
GAAAATCAGGTGATTTCTGAATTCAGGTGGGTCAAAATTAAACGTAAAAGTGGGTCAATTTTACTTGACAATCAACACCTGAAATGACCTGCTAAGAAATATTACTTGCAAAAACGCTGTGTATTAAGCAACTGGAAAGTAAGTAGTTTGAGGTATAAGGAGACATATATGGAATACGATTTAACACTCTTTGAGAAAGGACTAGAAGAGCTTGGAATTGCTCTGTCCCAGGAGCAGAAGAAGCAGTTTATCACTTATTATGAGTACCTTGTAGAGAAAAATAAGGTAATGAATTTAACTGCAATTACCGAGTACAACGAGGTAATTTTAAAGCATTTTCTTGACAGTTTATCTATTGTAAAAGTAGGCAGCTTTGACCAGAAAAAGCTGGCGGGAAAGTCCGTGATCGATATCGGAACCGGCGCTGGTTTCCCTGGAATCCCGCTGAAAATTGCTTTTCCGGAGCTTAAAATTACCCTTCTGGATTCTTTGAATAAAAGGGTGAATTTCCTTAATGAAGTAATCGAAATGCTTGGTTTAAAAGACGTAACAGCGCTTCACGGAAGAGCCGAAGACTACGCGAAACAGAAGGAACACAGAGAAAAATACGACTTCTGTGTCTCCCGTGCAGTAGCCAATTTAAGCACCCTTTCCGAGTATTGTATCCCCTTTGTAAAAGAAGGTGGCAGCTTTATTTCCTACAAATCTGGCAAGATAGACGAGGAACTTTCCCAGGCTGAAAATGCCGTGAAAATCCTCGGCGGCAAAGTCCAGAATGTAGTGAAATTTCCCCTTGTGGACACGGATATGGATCGTTCTTTCGTTGTGATCAAGAAGATGAAACCGACCGCTAAGAAGTACCCCAGAAAGGCTGGCTTGCCGGCGAAGGAGCCGCTGGCGTAGGATATATGTTAATATTAAGATAACTTTAGTTCTGAAAGAGGAAGAAATCAAAATTGTTGAGGGCTTTTATTGTGAAAACCTCAACAATTTTGGCAAAACATCAAGCACTTTGATTACAAGATAATCCATTTCCCCTTTTGACTAGAACCTTCTCTCTTAATTATTCCGGATTTTTTCATAGACTCCATATAATACTTGACAGTACTATATTTCTCTCCGATAATATCGGCAATTTTTCTTTGGGATAACATAGGTTTCGTTTCAATCACTTTCAAAATACGAGCCGGTACGGAATTATCTTCATCTTGGTTAGTTTGGTCAGTAGCTTGGTTAGTAGCTTGGTTAGTGTAACTAACCAAGCTCTTAAACATAATCATAATGTCCTCACGCTTAATCGTATATTCTGGTATAGGATTTCCAGCTTCTTTGCAACTGTCTTTGATTTTTTCTATTCCACGTCCCCATGCCTCAATAAAACCGGCTCTGAAAAACGTATTTGCAATCAACGGATTATACGGTCTTGATCGATGCTTCCCCATCAGATCATCGAGTGTCCAATCTCCTGGGAAAATGCAGTCGTTCGCAATATAAAGCCTATCTGCATATACACTAATTTGTATAGGAATCAATGCTCCATAAAATTTGTGTGCAATAGCGTTAAAAACAGCCTCCCTGATTGCGTCTTTGGGGAAAGGATAGGTTTCTACCCTTGTTACTCCTTTGTAAGAAATATCTGCTTTCAAATATTTTGTAAAAATAAGATCAACCACTCGGTCTGCCTGCGATATTAGAGAACCATGAATTTCATCTTGATATCGCAATTCAGAATCAGACTCAAAATATCCTATCTTAACATAGGCTCCTGGTATCCATTTTTCTGGATTATGGTGAAAAAGTAAAATAGCAGCTCTTTTCAGTTGACCATTTTCAAGCAAATTAAGACTGTCAAGCAGTTGCTCGTTTGTGGCATCAACATCTTTGCGATCCATTCGCTTACTGAGGATTGCCCGTTCTCGAAAAATATCAAAGCTATCATTTCTTAAATCCTGCACTGTTATACCTTGAATCGGCACACTGTCCCATGTAATTCCAGTCTTTTGTAGCAAAAATTGATTAAGTGCCTGTCCTTTTAGCTGTTGTTTAGTGCTACCGCTCCGATAGTGATATTCTCCCTTATAATTAACAGGATAACTGTTAGGATTCACGCAAATTTCAATATAGTCTTTCCCATTCTTTGTTAGTAAATTCACATCTACAATAATACCAAGAACATCTCGTACTTTGTTTGGAATATCCTCCATCAGCTTTTTGCTGTCTTGTACACCGATTACTGTGCCATCATCATTTGTGCCAATATAAATTTTCCCACCTTGTGCGTTTGCAAAACCACATATCCATTTAAGATATTCGTCTCGCCAAGACTCTTTCCATTCAATATTTTGGTTCTCCGCCACCGACATACGCCTCCTTAGATACTCTGTTCCGCAATATCTCGTGTAATGCTATAATATGACAATACATCAAGAATTTCTTTGTCTGTACAGTCATAATCTCCTTCCTTAAACTTATTTAAAGAAATAATAGACTTAGCAATCTCTAGTTTTTCGGCAGGAAGTGAACAGAATTTTGTCCACCACTCATTTGCCAAATCACAATCTTCACTCGAATGATTTTTGTATCTATCTGCAAGCCGTTCTCTCAATTTTTTATCATATTTTCTCCTATATATAATAAAAGTTTCAGGCATCCACAAAATTTTATAAAATTCGTCCAAATCACGTCCAAAAGCTTCTTCAAAAAATTCAATGCCTTTTCCTATTTTCCCTTTTGTAGAGTTCAAAACTGCCTGCACCGCACGAATAAATTTTCTATTCCAATGTTTCCCTAAATAATCTCTATTCTTAAAATATTCTGGATCATTAATTGGATGATATTTCATTGGAAATGAATATATTGTAACCCCTAATTCTTCACAAAGATCGACATTGATTCTCATTCGATAATACAGTTCTTTTGGTTCATCCTCAAAATTATAAAGAAGATAATTGGATAATTCCATTATGCCATACTTTGCCGCTTTTTTTACAGCTGAAATATAAACCTCACTCTGTTCGTAATGGTCAAATGCTATACGTAATGGTCTAATATTAATCTCTGAAAGTTTTTTCATTCTTTTGTCTGTTGCCAGTCTTGCATCTAGCCCTTGATTAAAATCAATATACCTTACTCTTTTAGATTTATGAAAAAGTTTGTCATACAAAGGTCGAATTGTTTCATCAAATGTACATATCTCATCATATGTTGCTGTTTCCGCATATAAAAGCCCACGTTCTTCTCTACGTAAATAAAATTCACCAGCTTCATCCTCTGAAAGTTTCTCCGCAATTTCATCATAAAGTTTTATTATTTTTTTAGTATATGCTCTAAGGTTATAGCCCACCTTCAGATTTTTTATAGCAACATCATATTCATTTGGCGGAATATATGTAGCTCCTTTTCCAAAACCGCAATCTTTAATTTCATCAATTATTTGTTCAAAACAATTAGATGCAAATACATTATTATCCATCAATAACAAATCTTTTTGTGCGCCAAAATGTTCGTCAACATATTTAATCTGGTGCTTTATCCCTATGTAATTTTTATATTGTGGTTCCAATGTTTTTACAGCGCAAAATGCACAATTACGAGGACATCCTCTTGTCATATATCCAAAATAAGCATTATGTGCCGGATATTCATAATCAATCTCTTCTAGAATCGAATAATCTAACGGTAATTCATCTATAATATCAGTATTGCCCTCGTCAAGATCTCCTTCTTTATCAAGAAGTCCTATATGCGGTTTAATTCCGGTTTCTTTGTATATATAGTCTGGAAGTATAGTAGAGGCAATACCACCAACAAGCATTTTTCCTTCTGATTTACAAAAGTTTTGGGCGTATTTTATTGTGTCTACCGTTTGTTTCCAATAAAATGTAAACAATGTCGTTACTCCCACAACATCAAATTGCGGAAATTCCTTATTCTTATATTTTCGACGATATTTTTTTACTATCTCTTCATATTCGCTTCCTCGAAAATTAGGAATCGTTTCAAGAGAAGAATATTTTCCATTTTTTATATATTCAGTAAGTTTAGGAAAATATTTTCTAAGAGAAGTTTCTTTTGTTTCAGCACAAAACTCTTCACAAAGTAACTGAGCCGCAAATTTTTTTAAGTCACCTTTAAAAAAGCGCACATCGTCATTGCATCGCCGATAATATGTCGCAATTTTCATTAATCCCATAGGTGGATACTTATTTTTATAATTAGGCTCAATTAATAATACTTTACGATTCATTGTAGCTCATCCTCTATTTTCCTGATTATCTTTTCAGCAGTTTTCTCGTCAGTAGCTGACACAATAATTCCAAATATTTTAGAAATTAGCTTTCGTTCACTTCTATTATAAGTCGGCAATGTAATATCTACACGCCGCTTTGCTAAGGTGGGTTGTTTAGACTTTTTAATCGTTTTTTCTACTTTAGCTGTTTCTTGTTTTTTTCGCTCCTTTTCAATATGCGCAATAACTTGTCCAACTACAGAATCTGGTTCATTTTCTGTTCTTGATTTCTTTTTTTCTATGTCTTTAACCGCTTTTTCTGCTGTAACTTTTGCTTTTTCGACGTCAGCAACTGCTTCCTGAAAATGATTTTGATCTACAAAATCTCCTCTTTCTCTTTTCTTTTGTAATTCAGCTTTTTTCTTTTTATAACTATCAATTTTATTAAATGCACTGTTAATTGCAGAACCTTCATGATATATCTTAGAAAGTTCCCCATTAAAATATTGACGCATTTCTTTTTCAAATTCCATGCGAGCAGTATTTTCATTGAAATAATCTCGTTGCGAATTAGGGATTAAATCCTTTGAAACAGCAAAAACCTCACCTACAAAATAGTGCTGGCCTCTATCTTCTTTAAATAATTTCTGAAGAGCATCTTCGCTACCAATCTGAATGTTTTCTTTACGCAAACGTAGCCCTCTCATTTTACACTCTTTAGATATTATAGCTTTAAAATGAGATACCCCTATCCATAGCCACGCCAATAAGTGGTTGTGTGAATCATATATTTCTTTAAATGCAAGATTAAAGACCTCATCTTCACCTTTGCTAGTTTTAAATATAGTTTTATATTTCTTAAATATTTGCTCTCCATTTAAGAAAATATTGTATTCATCAATATTACAACCGATTTCTTTCGCATGTTTATATACTTCGGCACGAAAAAGAAAGGTGTTTTGATAAGGAACCGGAGCAACAAAAGAAAGATACTCTTTAATTTGCGTAAAATCCAGCAAATCTGTATTTTCATCGTTTATGCCTATCATTTCCACTTTAAACCAATGTGATTCTTTATCTCCTGTATTCTTTGAATCAAATTTATAAATACTACTAAGTACTTCACTAGCAGTATATTTTTTTCCGTCTTCACTAGCAGTTATTAGTTCACGCATCTTGATTGCATCACATCTCATAATGGAAATAATATTTTCACCTTCTGCCGTAGATGTGAAAACGAGTTCTTTACAATATGCAAGACCACAAAGACGTCCTATACCACGAAATCCTTTGTCTTCGCCAAGTTTCTTATCGGAATTTGCAATATCAGCAAGAGTCTTTTCAAAATCTGCTGCACAAATACCAGTAGCATTATCCTCTATGCTAATGGTACGTTTATCTGTATCTAGCCATATATCAATACGACCACTTCCAAGATTGCCCAAACTGTCCGGATTACTCGGACGTAAAAGTCCTCTGTCATAAGCCTTGTCAATTTGGTCACAAGCATTCTGAATATATTCACGATATATAACTTTGGAATCTTTATACATTCCTGTAGTTAAATTTTCTAGTATATTTGCGCCAAAAACGTATGCTCTCATTGTATTGGCCCTCATTTCTTAAATTGCTTATAGATTGGTTTAGGAAATCGTATTTTCAACAAAGAACGAAAAATTGGATTCTGAATAAGATAATCTCCTTGTTCCAATCGTGTAAGCATATTTTTATATGTACTTGGTAAACTACTATAATCTTTGGTTGATGTTTCTATAGAATTTGTTCTCCCATAAGCATGTGTAGAACAATTTCCTGTAACTCTCTGATGAATGTTAGAGCGAAACTGTTCAGCCCCAAATAAAACCACTCCTAGTGAACGTCCTCTTTCTGTAACATCAAGTATCTCTTGTAAAATAGGAGAATACTTCGGCGTATCTTTAGATGCATATTTGTTCAGCTCATCGATGAAAACAATAATACGAGAAGGAGGATTTATTCCGCTCTCGCCATCATATTCCCCAAGTTTAAGGTTATAAATAGTACGCACAGCATCTCCAAATACAAATGCCTGCTTATCTTCTGTAAGTTTTGCAACGTCAATAACATAAACATCATTATTAGAAATGTGCTTAATTGCATCGGCAAGTCGACATTCGTGTCTACTGCTGTCTGCACGATTTGCAAACATATCGTCATTTTTTATTGCTTTATTAACAATACGTTTAAATTTACGCCAGCTTAATACAGATATTTCATTAGAATTACGCTGTGTTCCCCTTCCCTGTGTCTGTGATTTTTGTGATAATTCATCAACTTTCTCTCTAAAGCCTTCCCAAGTATTTACCTTACCGCCTCCAAAATCAGGATCGGTAGCATCAATTATCTTACTTATGATTGCCTCCATGGTCTGCTGAGGATCATCTATATCTGCAAACAACATTTCCAAACTTTCTTTATCGTCTTCATACGAATATTTAAACTTCTGTAGTTGTCCTTCTCTAATATATTCTTCTATATCCTCTTTAGGCAAATATGTACTTTGCTTTGCAGACGAATTACTGGAATAAGGAATAAAATACTTAACCTTCTTAAACGGTTCTGTACTTAAACCCAAATCTTTATATTCCTGGTAAACTCTCTCCTTTTCACCATCACTATCATCTTTAAAATCATTAGGACTATGAATGGCCATTAAATCTTTTCCCTTGACATTAAAAATTACAAAAGCAACACTTTCTTCGCTATCAACAGGCATTTTTAAATATTGTTCCTGAACTGCCTTCATCAAAAACATTGCATACGAAGTTTTTGATGCCAAACCAGAAATACCAGAAATATTAAGATGGGCTCCCTCTGGTCCAAGAATAAACTTAGAATTTAAATTCACTGGAAGTGTGATTTCTTCCGATGTACCTTCGTACATTTTTAGTGATCCACATACAAGCGGATTTTGAATTTTATCCAATCCAAGCGCCATAGTTATTTCATTCTCAGATGCTAAATATACCGGTTCATTATTATGCACCGGTGTATAAAGATTTTTGTTGTTATATGAAACTGAAGCTTCCACATAATTCATACCGACTCTAAGTGTCGGCTCGTCCACAGTAACATCCCCAAAATCACTTGATATAAAACTCGTCAAGAAACTTTGTGCATCAGTAATATGAGAAATGTTTTCTATTACACCGAAAGAATATGAATCATCAATGTGTTTAACTTTTACGATATCAAATGCATGTAGTTTCAAGTCCGAATCTGTCCAAAATGTAAACTTATCCATAGTTGTCGGTACTTTTTCAGTCGCTATAATTCTTCCTATAGGTTTCTTCATGTTCCCCTCCTTAAAATAAATGCAAAAAACTTTCGGCACTAAGATATCTTGATTTGACGTACGCCTCCGTAAGATAGATTGGATATAAATGATTTGCCCACCGCAAATCCGAGCCATAACATACTGGATTTCTCTCGTTAATAAGATAAGCACTTAACTGATTGACAAGTGTACTATCAATTCCATCTTCGATTTCTTCTTGTGTAACCAGTATTTTCTCAACTTTAATAATTCCATCAAACGGTGTTCGCGTGCGCTTCTTATCTCTGATCCTTATATACCATACAGCAAACTCTGTATCTCCAAACCAATCTGGATTTTTAAAACAGGCCACCGGTGTTCTATGGTATAATGGTAAATCTGCAATAAAACCTGGATTGGGTTTTCCATTAATATCTACGCAAACTTCTGGATTAAAATTTTTTGAAACGCCAAGAACCCAATTATAATTGTTTTTAAAAATCTGATACTTTCTTTTATCTGCTTTATCTTCTTTCGTAGGGCGATATTCTAAAGATCCATCTTTAACAAGGTAATTGTCTTGATTTAGTTTTCCTTCTCTTACCAATTCAGCTACCAATTCTTTTTCTCGTTGTGACATCCTATCTTGAATGCATGCTGTACCGAGATCTTCAAACTTCTTTTCCGCATTCTTTGCGGTACGATAAGGAATAATTGTTGCAAATTCAATTCCAAGCCTCTTTAATTCTGGTGATTCGTTCAGTTTTCTAGCTGTTGCCGGAAAAAAGCCAGCTTTCCCATCTGCATTTGCAATATCCGGAATTGAAAGAACAAATTCTCTTTTAAATTTCTCTGGAATCAAACGTTTGTTTTCTCTTTTGCAACATCCCACACCTATCTGTCCAGCAACAACAGGATATATTGCGCTTCTTCCTCCAGATTTTGTATATGCTATGTCATCAACTTTAAAAACTCTGCGAGAACCATCCAAAAAATATGTAAGTCTCTGTTCTTCTCGTGCAGACAACGTTTTACTTAATACTTCTAAAGGAACATACTTTCTGTTTGACTTATCAGTTTCTGCTGTTTTCTTCCATATAATAGAATCTTCTCCATAATCGATAAAAGGCCTATCCGCATGATCAAGACCATACTTATGGGCTTTATAACTTTTACCTCCTGTTACTTCTGCCAATATAGCCATTATTTTATCAGGCATTTTCTTCATCCTCCGGTTGAGTAAATTCCAGAATATCGTTTGGCGTAACATCAAGTGCTTCGCAGATACTTTCCACTTTATCAAGCGCAATATACTTTCCTGTTTTGATTTTTTTGATTATATTTGCAGAAATATTCGCTTCTTTCATTAGGTTAGCATTTGTAATGTCTTTCTCTATCATAAGGTGCAACAATTTCTTATAACTAACAGCCATAGCATACCTCCATACAAATATTCAAGACAATGGTATCACATAACTGTGAATTTATCAATAATTGTATTAGAATAGAACTCCACTAGTTTTTGATTTTATTCTATGTGTTGTGTTTATTTTTTGATGGACTTCATTTAGTGAAAATGGATTACGTCCGACTTTGAAGCTTTATATGTATGCAGATGAGGGAGAAGTTAAAAAATGCAGAAATGGAAGGCGAATGTTTTTGTGCAGAAAAAAATATAGGGAAAAAGCAATAAGGATCAAGAAGGTGGTTCAGGAGAAAGTGTAGGACAGGTATGGCGAGTCCTTTTAAGTGGTTCCTTTGGAGAAAAAAGAAAATTGTTTGTAGAGCAATGGGAACTTTCATTTATTGATAAAAAGCATAACGAGCGAAAAGAAATTAGTTTTATTGTATGTCATGTTCACTTTCCTGAGGAATATTGGAAAAAGTGGGGGAGAGGAGAAAGGCGGTTATGAACGAGGAAAAGATTATAATCATTCCGGCTATACAGATCTAGTACATTGGATAATAAATAACTGTTATATTAAATTGATGATACTTCAGCTTCGCTGATTTTATCCATTTTATATTTCCAGTGATAAACTACAGGCTCTCGGTTGATTTCCTCAAAATACTGGTAAATTCGTTCTTCCAATTCCTGCTTGGTGTTGACTCGAATTCCACGTAGCATTTGCTTGGTCATCTTGCAGAAGAAACTTTCAATCATGTTTAGCCAAGCCCCATGTTTAGGCGTGAATACAAATTTAAACCGTCCTTTTGGCATTGTATCCAGAAATCGCTGTGTCTCTTTGGAAGTGTGTGCTGAATGATTGTCCAAGATGATTCTGATGGTATCCTGCAATGGGTACTTTTTATCCAATATTTTTTAAAATTCGATAAAATCAGAACTCTTATGCGTTTCACTTACCAATGGGATTGCTTCTCCTGTAAGCAGATCAATACCGGCTAATAAAGAAAGGGTTCCCAGGCGTTTGTATTCTGTATCCCGGTATACCTCTCCGTTTTCTACTATTGGGCGCAGATCCGGCGCTGTATTAGAAATTGCCTGGATGCCTGGTTTTTCGTCATATGATACTGTGATTGTTAGTTTATAATCATCCGAGACAATGAGTGTACCATTTTCATCAAACTGCATTTCAATCTGCTTGTAAACCAGGAGAACTTCATGCATTTTTGATTCAAAATCGGGATCCCGTTTTTCACAGTAGTATTTAATCTTAAATGGTTTGATATCCTGCTCTTTGAGAAATTTTTGAATATAAGGCTTGGTAACGGTTGAAAGTCTCGGATATCCTGCCTCTTCCGCATGCTTTCGAATGTGCTTATGGAGAGAATTTAAAGTCCAAAGTTCCTGTGCATATCCAAGTTCCACTGGTCTTTGGCAGGCGATATTAATCATCCATGCCTTTGCATCATCTGTAATTTCAGATGGACGTCCAGGGCGCTGGGTATCAAAAAGAGCATTTTCAACACCGCCTTCATAATATTTAGAAATACAAAGGCGTACAGTGGACGGACTAACAGCAAGTTTTTCAGCAATATCGCTGAAAGTCATCCCATCGGATTTATATAATAAAATTTTGGCACGATCTACAATTTGTGCTTGAATAGTTCTCTTTTTGGATAATGTTATAAGATAATGTCTGTCCTCATCTGACAGAGCAAGATATGTTCTTCTCATAGTGTTTATCCCTTTCTTAGATAACACTATTTTACCACACATTATCTCAAAAAAATATATAACAGTTATTTAATTTACGATATACTAGTTATAAACAAAATATTTGGAGTTGAACCTCAGGAGAATGGAAAATGTGTGTATAAATCGCTCTATCCGGAGTATGTTATTTTTTGAATGTTGCTATTACGGAATTTTTTATAAAATTATACGCTAAAATACATTCCAGATTAATAAAGAAAGTTTGGAATGTATTTTATTTTTGGGACACACTTCCAACACAAAATAATCACATATTTCTCACATAATTATCTAAATTTCCTCACAGGTTGCACATAAAATAATCATAGATAGATGCATGGGATAAACCATGCATCTGCAACTTGAAGGAGGTAAGAAACTTGATTGAAGTAAAAAATCTGGTAAAACGCTACGGCGATCACACCGCTGTAGACCACCTTTCTTTTGAAATCGAGAAAGGCAAGATTTATGGTTTTCTGGGCCCCAACGGCGCCGGAAAATCTACGACCATGAATATGATAACCGGCTATATTGCATCCACCGAGGGAACAGTAGTCATAGACGGTCATGATATTCTGGAAGAACCTGAGGAGGCAAAAAAATGCATCGGATATCTACCCGAAATGCCGCCCCTTTATTTTGATATGACCGTTCTGGAATATCTGAAATTCGTAGCAGATCTGAAGAAAATTCCTAAAGATAAAAAAGCCACTATGATCGAAGAAATCATGGACATGGTAAAGATTACCGACATGAAAAATCGTCTGATCAAGAACCTTTCCAAAGGTTACAGACAGAGGGTTGGTATTGCGCAGGCTGTGCTTGGTTACCCGGAGGTTATTATTCTGGATGAGCCGACTGTCGGCCTTGACCCAAAACAGATCAACGAAATCCGCGATCTGATCAAAGGCCTGAAACAGAAACACACTGTTATCCTCAGCTCCCATATTTTGTCCGAAGTCAGTGCCGTCTGCGACTACGTGCTGATTATTTCCCATGGAAAATTGGTAGCCAGCGATACCCCTGAGAATCTGGGAAAACTGGCAGCAGGCTCAAACAATCTGAATCTGCTTGTAAAAGGTCAGAAAGACACTATCAGAGCCGCTCTGGAGGCCGTAGAAGGGGTAAAAGAGGTTACGGTAAAGAAAAGCCCGGAGGAAGGCGTATACGCCATTACAGTGGGCACCGAAGAGAATATGGATGTGCGTGAAAAAGTATTCTACAGTATGGTAAATGTCGGCTGTCCGATTCTTGAAATGCAGTCTAAGAAAGTTTCTCTGGAGGAGATATTCCTTGAACTTACAGAGAGCGAGAAAAAAGATAAAGATACTGTCCCTGATCATGGACTTGAAGAAAAAGACTTTGATGGATCGGACGAAATATCCGATGATGCGTCAGATAATGGACTGTCTGGTGATAAACAGGACAGTTTTGCCGCATCTGAGAAAGAAAAGGGGGAAGAGTAAACCATGCTTGCTATTTATAAAAGAGAGTTGAAGAGCTACCTGACTTCCATGGTCGGCTACCTGTTTATGTTTTTTGTGTTGCTGATCGCAGGTATTTACTTTTCAGCGTACCAGCTTTCAGCTGCTTATCCGAAATTTGAATATACTTTAAATGCCATGACCTTTGTGTTTCTGATTGCAGTGCCGATCCTGACCATGCGTGTACTTGCTGAGGAAAGAAAGCAAAAAACGGACCAGCTTCTGCTTACCTCTCCAGTATCTGTATCCGGCATCGTAATGGGAAAATACCTTGCACTTGTGACTATTTATGCAATTCCCATTGCGGTTCTTGCAACTTATCCGCTGGTTATGTCGAAGTTCGGAACCGTTGCATTTGGTTCCGCGTACACAGCACTCCTTGGATTTTTCCTTCTGGGAAGTGCAAACATTGCAATCGGCGTATTTTTCTCAGCAATCACTGAGAGCCAGGTAATTGCAGCAGTTCTTACCTTTGTATTTTTATTTGCTTTTTATATGATGAATGGAATTTCTTCTTTTTTCTCAGAGACGGCAATGTCTACGTGTGTGACATTTGGCATTCTGATCATAGCGCTTAGCCTTATGATTTACAGTATGATAAAAAATGCAGTGATCTCAGGTGCTGTCTGCGTGATTGGAGAAGTGGCACTGGTGATTATTTATGTTGTAAAATCCAGCGTGTTTGAAGGAGGAATCCAGAAGGTTCTTGAAGTGTTTAACTTAAGTTCACACTTTGAAAACTTTACAAACAGTATTTTTGATGTGACTGGAGTTCTTTATTTCCTGTCCGTCATTGCCATTTGTATATTCCTTACCATGCAGACGATTTTGAAGAGACGTTGGAATTAAGGAGGTGGGGAAAATGTTTTTTAAGAAGAAAAATGATAACAATATTGATAATAACGATAAAAACGCAATTGATATTAAAAATGTCGAAAATAATAACAATAATAACAAAAAAGAAAAACGAAAATTTAAAGACAGTATTAATAAAAAGTACTTGAAAAATGGAAGCTACAGTTCTGTTATGATTGTTGTTTTCATTGCTATCATTATTGTTATAAATATGATCGTTGGAAATCTTCCTTCAAAGTATACGCAGCTGGATATCAGCTCCGAGAAACTTTACACCATCGGTGATGAGACAAAAGCGATGCTGAAAAATCTGGACAAGGATGTAACCATATATCAGATCGCCCAGAGCGGAAGTGAGGATGAGACTATCAGTAATCTGCTTCAAAGATATGCAGATGAATCTGATCATATTAAGGTGGAACAGAAAGATCCAGTGGTCAATCCTAAATTTGTCAGTGAATACACCAGTGACAACCTTTCCTCTAATAGCTTAATTGTTGTATGCGGAGACAGAAATAAGGTTGTAAATTATAACAATATTTACGAATCTACAATGGATTACAACACATACAGTTATCAGACAACAGGATTCGACGGCGAAGGTCAGATTACAAGTGCCATCGCATATGTAACTAGTGAAAACCTGCCGGTATTGTACACATTAGAGGGACATGGAGAGCAGGAGCTTGATTCTACGATTAAGGAAGATATTGAGAAAGCAAACATGGAAATCAAATCCCTGAATCTGCTTACAGAGGGAAGCGTTCCAGAGGATGCCGGCTGTCTGCTGATTGATTCTCCTACAACAGATATCTCAGAGGATGAGAAGACCGCATTGATCGATTATTTGGAAAATGGTGGAAAAGCAATGATTTTCTCCGATTACACAGGAGAAAAAATGGAAAACTTTGATGCAGTGCTGAAAAACTACGGCGTAAGCAGAGTAGATGGTCTGGTATTTGAGGGTGATGCACAGCATTATGCCGCTCAGATGCCTTACTATCTGGTTCCAACTGTAAACAGCACAGATATTACATCTGATGTTTCTTCTTCCGGATATTACATCCTGATGCCGTATGCACAGGGAATCCAGAAATCTGATGACGTGAGAGACACTGTAAATATTGAAAGTCTTCTTACAACTTCCGACAGTGCATATTCAAAGACAGATTTGAACAGCGGTTCTCTTGAAAAGGAAGACGGTGATGTGGAAGGCCCATTTGACCTGGGTGTCAGCATTACAGAGACTGTAGATGATGATAAAGAGACTCGTATTATTTATTATTCCACATCAAACCTGCTACAGAGCCAGATCAATCAGATGGTTTCTGGCGGAAATGAGAAACTTGTGATGACTTCTTTAAGTTCTCTGGTAGACGCAGAAGACAGTACAACAGTCTCTATCCCATCAAAGAGCCTGGAAGTATCTTATCTGACTTTGACAGCATATGATGCAAGCTTCTGGAAAATCTGTACCATTGGTCTGATTCCTGGAGTATTCCTGTTGATTGGATTTATGATTTGGTTAAAGAGGAGAAAAGCCTGATGAAGAAAAAATCAGTAAATCTTATTACAGCAGTGGGCGTTTTGGTTGTCCTCAGCGGCGCATACGTAGGCGTAAAAGCCTACGTAGCCAAGCAAGAGGCCGCGGATGCCGAAAGTGCGGAGGAAGAAAATCCGGAAATTATTTCCATAGCGTCTGCTGATGTAAAATCAATAAAATTTGTAATTGATAAAAAAGAAGTTACCTTTGAAAAAAATGGAGATTCCTGGGTGAAAAGTGATGAAACTGATTTTCCAGTAGATCAGGATAAAATCGACACACTGGTAAGCTCCCTGAATTCTATAAAAGCGGAAAGAACACTGGAAAATGTGGAGGATGCATCAGAGTATGAATTGGATCAGCCGGAGAACACGATCACGGTTACCACAGAAGATGGGGAAACGACAGTAATCCAGCTTGGAATGGAGAATGATTCCACAAGTCAGGAATATATTGACTTGAACGAGGATTCTTCTACGGTTTATGTAGTAAGCAATTCCACGTTTTCTTCTTTTGAAGGAACTTTGTACGACTTTGCAAAAAGCGGCGTTTTCCCAACTGTGGATTCCTCTACGGTCAGCAAAATTTCTGTAGAAGGAAAAGATTCTTCCTATGTTGTAGAGAAAGATGAAAATAATTTCTGGAATATTACTGATGATGGAGAGACTGAGAAAGCAGATTCCGCGAAGGCCACTTCCTTAGCCAGCGCATTATCCAGTATGGCTTATGCAAGTTATGTAAATTATAACTGCGCAAAAGATGAGCTTTCTCAGTACGGATTAGATAAGCCGTATGCAGAGATTACAGTGGATTATCAGGAAGAAGTTGAGAAAGAGTCCACTGATGATGAAAACGAGGCTGAAAATGGCGATGAGGAGGTCTCAGAGGCATCTGGGGATGAGAACCAGGCGGATGAAAATGCGGATTCTGAAACAGATGGAAGCGAAAGCTTGGATGAAGATGCGGATTCTGAGACGGATGGAAACGAAAGCTCAGATGAAGATGCAGATTCTGAGACAGATGGAAACGAAAGCTTAGATGAAGATGTGGATGTGGCAGACACAGAAGATTCAGAAGCTGTAGAAAATGAGAATACAGATGAAACAGCAGATGACAACGTCGAAGCAGAAGATACAGATGTAACTGAATCAGATGACGAGGCTGGGGTGGAAACAGCAGATACTGAATCCGCAGAAAGTTCTGAAGATGCAGAAGAAGATTCAGAACCGGAAACTGAAATGGTTGACAGAGAACTTGTAATTCAGGTTGGAGATCAATCTTCAGATGGTGGAAGATATGTTCGGGTGAATGACAGCAACGAAATTTATACAATATCCGAGGATTCTCTTGATACTTTCCTTGGAAAAACAAATGCTGATTTCTGGGATTTGACAGTAAGCTATTTGTCTGCAAATAATCTGGATACTCTGGATGTGAACTACGGAGGAGAAGATTATATCGTAAATGTTTCACGTGAAACATCTGAGGATGAAAACGTAGAAACATCGGATAATGAGACGGAAGATGAAAATACAACAGATAGTACCAGCAGTGATGTTGCCGACGGCAACGATGTAGAGGGAAATGCTGCTGATGATAACACTTCATCAGGTGATTTGACCGGCGAAGATACTGAAAATACAGATGACAGTTCTTCTACTGCAAGCACCACAAGTTCAACCAGTGTAACCTTATCTTATACACTAAATGGAAAAGATCTGGACAGCACAACATTTACAACGTTCTACAATAAGCTGATCAACATGACAGCGCAGAAACGTCTGACTGATGAATTTAAGTCCAATACAGATCCGGAAATGACTGTGAAATTTACAGATATAGATGGAAATGAAATGGAAGTGGAGTATTATTCCTATGATACAAATTACTATGCCGCTGTTATAAACAAAAAAGTATATCTGGTAAATAAAATGACAGTAAAAGAACTGTTTCAGGCATTTGAATCTGTAACTGGTGAGAAAGAGGAAAACGAAAACGCTGAGACAACAGATCCTGAAACAAATGCTTCTACAGATAATGCTGAAACAGAAACGACAGAGGCTTCAGAGGATGCTGAAGAGTAGTAGCTGAAAAAAATGATTAAAAAAGATCCTTGCCTGTGAAAAAAACAGGACAAGGATCTTTTTTGCTGTTTGGAAAAACTGTTGAATTGCCTGTTACATAAGAATTCTACTGGATATGAATATGCGCGTACATCGTTTTGCAAATAACGATATCAATCAAGCTGGATGCGTGAAGTTGAAGGTGCGGATGGAAAAAATGTGTGGCGGGCTACGCCCGAGCGTGTCTGAAAAATCATTCCTGCAATCTGCACGCCTTGCTTTGCTATATATCTCGGATTCAGTCGCCGTGGTTCACTACAGCAACTGAATTTAAGTTAAAGTTCCTGTGAATTGTGACATATATTTAAAAATCATTCTTGCAATCTGCGTGCCAAATTTTGCAGTATATTTTGTCTGAATTCGGTTGTCGCAGCTCGCTACGACGCCCTCATTCGGGCGAAATCTCCCATAAATTATGACGCACATCTTGCAGAAAGCCTTTTCCAAACACTCTCTGATCTGCTGACATTTCAAATGGTATGAAATATGTAATTAACGTTGGCTATTTTATCTGTTTGAATTTTTATATGCATTGTTTGTTTGAAAATGAATTTTAAAATCTTTGATTTTTACTCATATGGTTTTACATTAGCCGACTATATAAAAAGTCCGAAAACAGAAACTTTGCTTTTGCTTTCTGAAATATTACGGTAAATATAAAATGTAATAATAACTTTTATAAAATGAAAACCTACTAAAACATACAATAAAGTCCAATAAATAACACTTAACGACACAATAATACAACAAAGACCTATTTAATGTACTTTGAATAACAAAACAGGCAAATGAATCGTAAAAATACTCTGAAAAATATATTGTTATGTGAAAATATACTTTTAAACAATTCTAATTAAAACAAAAAGATTGTATAAAGATAAAATGGAACAGCGCATAACTGAAAAAATAACAAAATAACAACAAAACAATACGAAAAGAGCTCTGAGATGTATTTGAAAATCATTTCTCAATCCACACCCTCCACTTTGCAGTATATTTTACCCGTAGTTGGGTGTGTCGTAGCACGTTGCAGCACCCTCATTCTGGCCAAATCTCCCGCAAATTGTGGCGCACACCTTGCAGAAAGCCTTTTTCAAACACTCTCTGGGATGTATCAAAAAAACATTTTCGCAATCCGCACACCTTACTTTGTGGTATATATTCCTGAATTTGGCTGCCATAGTTCGCTACGGCAACCTCATCCTCATCCTGGTCAAAGTCCCACAAATTGTGACGTACATCTTGTAGAAAGCTTTTTTAATAGGCTCTGGAAATATAGAAAGAACAGGAAAAGCATAAAGCATAATAAATTATTATTGCAAAAACAAAAAAACTTCGGGATTATATTATACAATCTCGAAGCTTTTTATTCTGCTTTGAAGGCATATCTATATCTTTATTTTAATTAAAAGAATGCACCAACCTGCTCAAGAAATGCTTCTACATTCTCAATGTGTGGAAAATGCTTGGAACATGGAATGGTTGCTGACTCAATTGCTGGATTTACTTTCTGATAAGCTTCTACAATTGCAGCACCATTTGGCTCATCTTCACCTTCTACGATATAAATGCTGTTATCAATTGATTCTACAGCATGGCGAATGTTGATATTCATATATTTAGCACTTTGGCTGGAGTATAGGCATTTTGCATAATAACCACCTTTGTGCGCAGCTTCATAATATGCATCCAGGACATCTTTGTCTACATGGAATGGATTATAATAAAGCTTATCAAGAAAGAAATCATTAATTGTTTCACGTGAAACAATTATATGGTAGATAAAGGTTCCAAATATAGGCAGTTCGATAAAGAATTTGAATAATTTATCCTTTTTTGTGGTAGTTTGGGCAAGAGAAATCATGCTTACCGGATTAATAAACATGATTTTATTAATGCTTTCTTTATCGTAAGCAGCGGCAGTGGTAACAAATGAACATGAGAAACCACTTGCAATGATGTCGGTTTTCTCTTTAATTACATTTTTTATAAAATCGCAGATGATTTGTACGAAAAGAAAATTTGTATATGTAATTCCAGCTTTTTCCGAACGTCCGCAACCTAATAGATCAAGGGTATATACGGTGTGCTCTTGAGCAAGCTGATCCTCAACACGAGACCATTCGTATCCATTGGCTCCAGGCATTGTATCATGAATAAGAAGAAGAGGAGAGCCTTTTCCCTTCTTGGTATAATAAATTTTTCCGAAACGCCAATTATAATAGTTGTGATTGGAAAAATCAAGCATTTCTTTTAACTGGGAAGAGGCAACAATCACTCTATTGGTGAGATGGATGACACCAGCGGCAATCGTAGTCAACGCAGCCAGAGTCAGAATTTTATGTTTAGTGTCTTTCATTTTATAGAGGACCTCCTTTGGGTTTGTATGTATATTATACGCCAAAGAGGCTGATTTTACAATGTTTTTTGGCATATAAATGGGAATTGACAGAATACTGGGCTGCTGTTCACTCCGTTCACAGTAACACGCTTTCTGTGCAAACTTAATTCTCGGGGGTTCTGTGAATTTTTTTCACAAAAAACACCTCGCGGAGCATCACTGGTGAACAGCAACAATACTGATTGCTACTCATTTCGTGACCAGTAACATGCTTCACGAAAAAAGACATATTATTTGCTTTTGATAACCTGTTTAGATATGGTTGATATTTCGCGGTTTTATTGGCTTTACCAAACCTATAACTTATTTAATGTGTTGGTCGTTATCCCGGACGCGATTTCACAATGTATATTCACCGCCGCGCGTCGCAACGTTCCGGCAAGCTAATGACTAACTGCGACTAAGACGCTCAGGAGAGCCTTCGCGCCTAAGTCTCCGTAAGTCATGGATCTCACCTCCACTAAAACCGCTCCTGAAATGCGCGGCTTGCGAATATACATTGCAAAATTGCTTGATGCTGGAAAGGGAAGAAAGAAACAGTAACGATAACAACGGGAGTGGGGGAAGTAATTGGTATCCCGCAACTTTATTGTTTTTTGCAAATCTATCGTTGCCAAGAAAGTGTAGGGAAAACAATCACTCCCCCTCCCCTCTTCATTAAAAGTTCTTATCAACCAGCAAGTCTCAGCCAGTACACAGCATTTGGGCAATGTGTATTACTCCAGCGAGCCATTTCAGGCGCGCTCTTAGCGTAAGCGAAATTCAGCGCTTACGTAGACTTATGCGTGAGGGCTCTCCCGAACGCATTAGTCGCAGTTAGCGATTAGTTTGCTGGAGCGTTGCGCCGGCGAGTGAGTAATATACATTGTCCAAATGCGTCCGCATTGAAGAACTTTTAATCAACTAAATAGCAATAGAAAATAATAATAATTTTTTATATGTTGACTTCCAACAAATACATTCCAAAAAATGTTTAAAATCCCACAGTTAGGGTTATAATTAATAAGAAGATAAAAATAGACAATATTTTTATGAAAAGAAATGCCATTTTCTATGTTTCACGTGAAACATTATGTGGCGAGATAAATTTAAAAGTGTTATAATAGCAATAGTTATATGATAAGATTGCAGAACCTGTAGGATGGTGGTGTAATCTATAAACTTTGGTTATTGTGTGCAATTAAAATTTGCAAAATGTTTCACGTGAAACATTTTTATGTAATAAGAAATTCTGTTAAAATTTTCTATTGCATAAAAAGCCCTACCAGGTAGGATTACACTGTGGCAGAAAGTTAGATGGCGCTCGAGGTGCCCCGCCGTAGGTGGAGAATCCTGCAAGCAGGCTTCTTTTTTACAATTAAACATGTTGCTTTTTATAAAAATGTTGTGTGAACAGTAACCTAAATAATATGAAAGGGAGGGTTGATATTGGGCAGAACGATTGCGGTTGCTAATCAGAAAGGCGGCGTTGGCAAATCTACCACAGCCATTAATCTTTCTGCATGCCTGGCAGAACAGGGAAAAAAGGTTCTGACAATTGACATGGATCCTCAGGGAAACACTACCAGTGGATTAGGTGTTGATAAAAATGAAGTAGAAGATACCTTGTATGAACTTCTGGTAGGACAGTCCGATGTTGAGAAGACGATTGTCAAAGATGTAGTAGAAAATGTAGATTTGATACCATCAAATGTAAATCTGTCTGGCGCAGAGATTGAGCTTGTTGGTATTGATAATAAAGAATACATATTGAAAGAGATTACTGACAAAATAAAGAATAATTATGATTATATTATTATTGATTGTCCCCCATCTCTGAATATGCTTACTATTAATGCACTTACTGCTGCGACATCTGTTTTGGTTCCGATTCAGTGTGAGTACTATGCATTGGAAGGATTATCACAGCTGATACATACTATTGATCTGGTAAAGGACAGGCTGAATAATGATCTTGAGATTGAGGGCGTTGTGTTTACTATGTATGATGCCCGTACAAATTTATCGCTACAGGTAGTAGAGAATGTTAAGGAAAATCTTCAGCAGAATATTTACAAGACCATTATTCCGAGAAATGTCAGACTGGCAGAAGCTCCAAGTTACGGACAGCCGATTACTCTTTATGATCCGAGATCCACAGGAGCAGAAGCTTATCGCCTTCTTGCAGAAGAAGTGATAAACAGGGAGGTTGAGTAATGGCAGTTAAGAAGAAAGGTCTTGGAAGAGGTCTGGATGCTCTTTTCCCGGAGAAGTCAGTGAAGCCAGCTGAAAAAAAACCGGAGCAAAAGCCAGTTGCCACAAATGAAAGCTTACATCAGCAGGAAGAAGGTTCTTTGAATGCTTCAGCAGTGAAGAGTGCTGCAGAAACAAAAGATATAGCACAAGCTGCAGTAGTTGAAGAACCGAAGAAATCTGAAATGCTTGTGAAGATTTCAAAGGTAGAGCCAAACAGAACTCAGCCACGCAAGCAGTTTGATGAGGATGCTTTACTGGAATTATCTGAATCAATTAAGCAGTTTGGCATCTTACAGCCACTTCTGGTTTCGGATAAGGGTGATTACTATGAGATTATTGCAGGCGAGAGAAGATGGAGAGCAGCCAAACTTGCCGGGTTGAAAGAAGTTCCGGTAATCATTAAGGAATTTAATGATCAGCAGGTAGTTGAGATTTCCCTAATTGAAAATATTCAGCGGGAAGACTTAAATCCAATAGAGGAAGCGATGGCCTATAAGCGCCTGATCGATGAATTTAAGCTGAAACAGGATAATATTGCAGAACGCGTTTCTAAGAGCAGAACTGCAGTGACTAATTCCCTTCGCCTTTTGAAATTGGATGAAAGAGTTCAGCAGATGCTGATTGATGAGATGATTTCAGCTGGGCATGCTCGTGCAATTCTTGCGATTACAGACAAAGATAAGCAGGCAAGTGTGGCAATGAAGATTTTTGATGAGAAATTAAGTGTTCGAGAGACTGAAAAACTGGTAAAACATATTGTGGAGCCACCGAAGAAAACTCAGAAGACGGTAAATACAGCTGAAGATGCGATTTACGAGAGTCTCGAGGAGAAAATGAAGGGCATTATGGGAACCCGGGTTTTTATACACAGAAAGAAAAATAATAAAGGTAAAATTGAAATTGAATATTATTCCAGAGATGAACTGGAAAGAATCATTGAGTTGTTTGAATCAATAAGATAAGGAGAGTGCATGAGCAGTATTTTTGACAGCCTGGGAATTGACCCGGGTATCATTATTATTTTACTGCTGATTCTGACCATCGTTCTGGCGGTGAATGTATTCAGCAGCAAAATGAGGCTTAGCCGTTTGGAACGTAAATACAAGATGTTCATGAAAGGCAGTGACGCACAATCTCTTGAGAAAGTTTTTGTACGAAAATTCGCTCAGATTGACCGCCTTTATGAAGCCAAAGAGGATCATGAGCACGACATCAGCTTTATCAAACATCATTTGGAATCTATGTTCAGCAAATATGGCGTTGAAAAGTATGATGCGTTCGATGATGTAGGCGGAAAACTTAGTTTTGCACTGGCTTTGTTGGATCAGGATAATTCCGGAGTAATTTTGAATGCAGTACACAGCAGAGATAATTGCTTCCTTTATCTGAAAGAAATTGTAAAGGGAGAGTCCTATGTAATGTTGAGCCAGGAAGAACTTGAAGCCCTTAGAAAAGCTGTAAATTTTGGCTTGGAAAATATTGAAAAAGATGAGTAAATTGGTTGCTGCGAACAGTTGGTAAAAAATGAATATAAGTCATAAAAAAACAGCGAAAAATGACAAAATTGTTATAAAAAATAAATAGTAATGACAATATTGTTATAAAACGAAAAACAAAACAGATACTTGCCATAAAAAGAGATATGAAAAAATAAAACAGATACTTGCTGCAAAAAGAGATATGGAAAAATAAAACAGATATTTGCTATGAAAAAAAGTATCAGTACAGGAGGAAGACATGTTAGACATCAAATTTGTGAGAGAGAACCCGGAAATCGTAAAGCAGAACATCCGCAATAAATTCCAGGACAGCAAACTGGAGCTGGTTGACAAGGTTCTGGAGTTGGATAAGGAAAACCGCGAGATCAAACAGGAAGTAGAAGCTCTTCGTGCAGAGAGAAATAAAATTTCCAAACAGATTGGTGCTCTTATGGGCCAGGGAAAGAAGGATGAAGCAGAGGAAGTTAAGAAACAGGTTGCAGCTTCCGGTGAGCGTATTGAGGAACTTTCCAAGAGAGAGAAAGAAGTTGAGGAAGAGCTTCTGAAGGATATGATGGTAATCCCGAATATCATTGACCCATCTGTACCGATTGGTAAAGATGACAGCGAGAACGTTGAGATTGAGAAATTTGGTGAGCCTGTTGTTCCGGATTTCGAAGTTCCGTATCATACAGAAATCATGGAAGCTTTTGACGGAATCGACCTTGATAGCGCAAGACGTGTTGCTGGTAATGGTTTCTATTATCTGATGGGGGATATCGCAAGACTTCATTCTGCAGTTATTGCATATGCACGTGATTTCATGATTAACAGAGGATTCACATACTGTGTACCGCCGTTCATGATCAGAAGTAACGTTGTTACAGGTGTTATGAGCTTCGCTGAGATGGATGCCATGATGTACAAGATCGAAGGTGAGGATCTGTACCTGATCGGAACCAGTGAGCATTCTATGATTGGTAAATTTATTGACCAGATCATTCCGGAAGAAGAGCTTCCAAAAACTCTTACAAGTTATTCTCCATGCTTCCGTAAAGAGAAAGGTGCTCATGGACTTGAAGAGAGAGGCGTTTACCGTATCCACCAGTTTGAGAAGCAGGAGATGATCGTAGTTTGCAATCCAGAGGACAGCAAGATGTGGTTTGACAAACTGTGGCAGAACACTGTTGATCTGTTTCGTTCCCTGGATATTCCGGTTCGTACACTGGAATGCTGCTCTGGTGACCTGGCAGACCTGAAAGTGAAATCCCTGGATGTTGAAGCATGGTCTCCAAGACAGAAGAAATACTTTGAGGTAGGAAGCTGCTCCAACCTTGGTGATGCACAGGCACGTCGTCTGAAAATCCGTGTAAACGGAAAAGATGGCAAGAAATATCTTGCTCATACTCTTAATAACACAGTTGTTGCTCCGCCAAGAATGCTGATCGCGTTCCTTGAGAACAACCTGAATGCAGATGGAAGCGTAAATATTCCAGTTGCCCTTCAGCCATACATGGGTGGAATGACAAAAATCGAGAAAAAGTCCAAATAATTGGACTTAAAAATGAAATAGCATAAAAATACCAAAAATTGGACTTTGAGCTGAAAATAGTAATAGATTAAAAGTAAATGATCTGAAAATAGTAATAGATCAAAAGTAAAATATCAGATGGTCCGGAGAATATCAGAATATCTGAAAAGTTGTTTGATTTGCAATAAGACTGCTTAACAGGGAGGTGATAATGTGCATAGTTATTTAAGAACTGTTGGCTTTTCAAAGGTAAAGTCACGTAAAGAAATGCAGGAAATCATTCAGGATGTGATAAATACTTACGATGAGAAAATTGCAGTGGAGAATCATCCGGATGGAGTTTTTGTACAATATTCCAAGAATTATGGCTGTGACTGTGGAATAACAGTCTGTGGACAGTATGATGAAGACAATGAGTTTCACGTAGAATATTCATTTCCGTTCTTTCGCGGCACAGGAATCACCTCTCAGGAGAGTGTAGTCGTGGAGAGACACGCAGAAAAAGAGTCTTACGCAGGGGCGTGTGATGACATGCGCCTTGGCGTGACTTTGATCTTTTATCTTCAGAATCCTGCAGAATATATGCTGGAGAAGTATAAGGGGAATGTGCGTGAAGGACAGCCACTGACGATTACAGGACTGGCAAGAGAAGGGAAGATCCTTTTTCCGGTTCAGAAAGATAAAGAAGCTGTAAAAGTAGAGCGAGAGCTGACAAAAAACCGCAATAATCTGATCGCGGCTGCCAGAAATGGTGATGAAGAAGCCATGGAAGACCTTACGATGGAAGATATGGATATGTATTCCATGATTTCTGAGCGTATTGTTACAGATGATGTGTTGACAATTGTGGATACCTGTTTTATGCCTCATGGAATTGAATGTGATCAGTATAGTGTGATGGGCGAAATCGTGGATTTTGTGAATTTTAAGAACATTCTCACTGGTGAGAAACTGTGCCAGATGACCATCGAGTGCAATGATATCCAGTTTGATGTGTGTATAAACTGTGCGGATCTGCTGGGAGAACCAGCTGTGGGACGCAGATTTAAGGGGCTGATTTGGCTGCAGGGGCAGCTGCATTTTTAGACGAATCTTTAGATTCGTATTCATAGACTAATTTAAGTTAAGTTATAAAACACAATCTCAAAGTTAATAAAAAAGCTCTTGACAACTTCGAAAAAAGCTCCTATAATGCAGAACTATCAAAAAGCAAACGAAACTACAAAGGCGTAGAACACTTCAATGTGTCTGCGCCTTTTTCAGACTTAAAAACAATTTTTTTACGAGGCGGAAATTAACTATGAAAAAATTGAAAACAATTTTAATGGGACTGAGAACTAATCTTGGTGCAACACAGGTATTGGTAGATGATAAGTGAAAAATGGGACGAAAAAGTAATTGAGCTGGCAAAAAGTCTGATAAACTGTCAGAGCTATTCAGGACACGAGGATAAAGCGGCGGAAGCTTTAAAGGCGTATATGAAAGAGACCGGTGTTTTCGATGAGATAGAAACTGACTGCTACGGAAATGTGATCGGTCATATTAAAGGAAAAAATCCTGGTTCGAAAGTCCTGTTTGATGGACATATAGACACGGTTCCAGTTGGAAATTTAAAGGATTGGAAACATGATCCATTTCATGCAGTTGTTGAAGATGGAAAGCTTTATGGCAGAGGAGCTGCTGATATGAAAGGTGCGGTAGCTGCATTTACAGTTGCTGCGCATAGATATGCGGTGGAAAATGGGAAAAATTTTGCCGGAGATGTATATGTGGCAGGTGTTGTGCATGAAGAATGCTTCGAAGGTGTTGCCGCGCGAAAAATAAGTGCGAAAGTGAAACCGGATTATGTGGTAATTGGTGAAGCATCTGAAATGAATTTAAAAGTAGGACAGCGTGGCCGTGCAGAAATTGTGGTTGAGACCTTTGGTGTCCCGGCACATTCAGCAAACCCGGAAAGGGGCGTAAATGCAGTATATAAAATGTGTGAGGCCATTCAGGCTATCCGTGAGATTGAACCGCCTGTCCAGAATAAACTTGGAAAAGGAATCCTGGAGCTGACAGACGTAAAATCTTCCCCATATCCAGGAGCCTCCGTTGTTCCGGAATACTGCCGTGCAACCTATGACCGCAGACTTCTGGTAGGTGAAACCAAGGAAAGCGTGCTTCAGCCAATCATTGAAAAAATGGAAGAGCTGAAGAAAAAGGATCCGCAGTTTTCCTATAAAGTTTCTTATGCAGTGGGAAAAGAGGAATGCTACACCGGAGAAAAAATCCAGGGAGAACGCTTTTTCCCAGGCTGGCTGTTTGGCGCAGAAGAGGAGTGGGTAGCAAAAATAAAATCCGAACTGGAAAAAGAGGGATTTTCTCCAAAGGTAACTACCTACAATTTTTGTACAAATGGAAGCCATTATGCAGGAGAAGCTGGCATACGTACTATTGGAATGGGACCTGCAAGAGAAAATCTGGCACATACCATTGATGAGTATGCGGAGGTGGAAGATCTGATAAATGTGTCGGTGTGCTATGCGGGGATTATGAAGGCGTTGTTGGGATGATGTATAGCTTTCGGTAAAGTGAAGAAATAATGTGAAAATGATAGAAAAGGCATTCTTTTTTGAGTATACTATTACTTGGAAAGGAGTGCTTTTTTATGATTATTGATAGACTTTCGGTGTTTGTGAAATGGAAATTTTGGAAGCAGTTGAAAAAAGATAGCCTACAAAAAGAAGCAGCTAAAAAATGAAAAATAGAAAGAACAACTGGATAAAAATAGTTATCCAACTACTGTCGTTTATCTTAATCCCAGAACTGTTCGTAACAGGATTTACAGCTATTGGAGATATTTTTTCCCAGATCTATGCTGGAAGTATTTCCTGGGAGAGTGTCAGGTATTCGGTGTATGTACTAATCGCGACAGTGCCAGGAAGTGTACTGGTGGGGAGATTTTTTTGCGGATTTTTCTGCAGCTTTGGAGCTGTGCAGGATTTCTTGTGGTTTGCAGCGCGGAAGCTGGGAAAAGGCAGCTGGAGGCGGAACAGAAATCCAGAAATATACAAGAAAGCTGACAGAGTTCTGAAACTGGCAAAATATGGAGTACTTGTTTATTTTGTAATATTTATATGGAGTGGTGTTTTGACCTGGAAAAAGCAAGGTCCGTGGGAAATATTTGGCCAGTATATTGTGCCTGGACATTGGCCG
The DNA here is from genome assembly GCF_015551645.1 of Ruminococcus sp. D54t1_190329_F1. Classification (NCBI taxonomy): domain Bacteria; kingdom Bacillati; phylum Bacillota; class Clostridia; order Eubacteriales; family Oscillospiraceae; genus Ruminococcus; species Ruminococcus sp. D54t1_190329_F1. The sequence continues at coordinate 27,017 of NZ_JADNDC010000031.1, read as the reverse complement.
GGAGTGAAGCCTTTGTGCTCGGTGGGGGGAATTTTACTCTTGGTGATTTTGGCAGGATCAGTGTTGGTAAAGAGATTCTTTTGCAGATATTTCTGTCCAATGGGAGCGGTGTATGCACTGATTTCCAGAGGTGCATTTTTGAAAATCGAAAAGCCCGGACGAGAATGCAGTGCCTGTTCTTTGTGTACTGCGAAATGCAGCATGGGAATTGATTTTACGAAAAAGGAACAAGTTACAGGTGGAGAGTGCATTGCGTGCCAGCAGTGCATTAGCTGGTGTCCGAAAGGAAATGCGCATTTTGGAATTAAATATGGAATGGTGATCGGAGTATTGCTCACGTGTGTGATGATTGGGGCTTCCCGGCTCCTTACGGCGAGAAGCTATACGAAGGATAGAAATATAGCAGGCGGTGTTGTTGAAGGTTTCAGATATAAAGACGGTACTTATACTGGAACAGGTGAGGGCTATCGTGGAGCGATGCGTGTCACTGTAAGTGTGGCGGACGGAAAAATAACCAGTCTTACACTGGATAGTTATGAGGATGACAAGTCTTATATGGAAAAAGCGAAAGCTGAAATCTTTTCTGCAATAATCGGACAGCAGAATACGAATGCAGATACCGTATCCGGTGCTACATATAGCAGTAAGGGGCTGATTCAGGCTGTACAGAATGCTTTGAAGGAGGCAGGAACTTCAGAGACTGCGGAGAATGGTTCTGATGATAAAGCTGCGGACAAGGCTGAATTTATTTCTGCAGGCCGCTTCCGGAACCTTGTCGATGGCGTATATACAGGATCTGCCGATGCCTTTCGTGGTGATGTAGAAGTTCAGGTTACTGTGGAAAATCAGCAGGTAACGGATATTTCCATCTTCTCATACTGTGACACAGAAGAATATTTTTTCAAAGCTGCGCCAGTTGTAATTGAAGAGATGAAAGAGGAACAAAGTCTGAACATTGATGCTGTCAGCGGAGCCACATACAGCAGCAACGGAATTATTCATGCCGTGGCAAATGCATTGGAGATTCCCGAAGATCAATATGCCGAACGTCCTGGCCGGAATCTGGCTGCCAAGAAGAAAAGCCATGGACATATTGTAAAACATGTAATAGAAAACCAGGAAGAGTATGAAAAGAAGGTTAAGGAGTATGAAAAATAGATAACAGAAATCAGAAACGGAGGATGCAGACTGGGAATCGTGAAGAATAGACATTGACAGCCCTTATACATCAGGCATATAATATATCAGATATACACAAAAAATATATGCAAAAATGTAAAATATCTGGTAACTATTCAATATCTGCGCTGCAAGCGTTACAATTTGGAGTATAAGTACTGGGGAAAAAATGAGACGAACGAAAGCATATCGGTTGATTTTTGTGGGAGTGGCATCTGTTCTGCTGGGAGGCTGCTCGGGGAGTTCGAAGGCAAACATGGAGGAGGCAGCAGAGCAGCCCGCTGTGGTGGACTATACCTGTATTTCTAATCCGGAAAGCGATAAGCAAATATATGTTATTCTGAAAAATTATCATGGTGCTTACTGGGAAAAAGTAATAGATGGTATAACAGAAGCTGCAAAAAAACTGGATGAAGCGGTTTATCTTGGTGGAATTGATAACGAAACTGACATTTCCGGTCAGATTGACCTGATGAACCAGGCTATGGAGCAAGGCGCTGCCGGAGCCAGCAGGATTCCAATTCACTGGCAGACAGCTGTCAGAAGGTACGGGAAAAGGATATTCCGGTAGTACTTATTGATTCTTCGATTAACAGCAGCGAATTTGATGCCTGTTACATGACAGATAATATAGATGCCGGAGAAATGGCAGCGAAAGAAATGCTGGAGATGTTGTATGATGCAGGAAATTCACCGACAGACCCACTGGAAGTGGGAATCCAGTTGTCATCGGATACCTCCCAGGCAATGGTAAACCGTGTTTCCGGATTCCTGAATTTCTGGGCGGGCAATGCACCGGAGCAGTGGGAAATCGTTCAGGATATAAGAGTTAATGGCGGTGATACGAAAAAGGCACAATCGGATGCTTCTGCATTATTGAGAGAAAATGCAGATATAAAGGGCTTTTTCGGTTGTAATAACACATCTACTGTCGGCATCGTAAATACTCTTTTCGAAGAAGAAAGAACAGATGTGGTGCTGGTGGGTTTTGACCTGGCGGACGAAACGAAACAGATGCTTCAGAATCCGGAGTATCATGGAGTGACTGTGTTGCAGAAACAGGATCAGATGGGATATCTGGGAATGCTTTCCCTGAATTCTCTTATAAAGGGAGAAAAATCAGAGCAGAAGTATTTTGATACCGGAGTCATTATGGTTGATTCTGATTACCTTATGGAGAATGCTGTCTCATGAAAGATCGAAGAAAAAATAAAACAAAAAGAAAAGTCCTGCTGGCTTTGTATCTGGCAGTCTGCCTTGTCATTATCGTGGCGGCATACTTTCACCTGAGCAGAATTGCGCGGAATTTCAATACAGAGCATCTGGAGCTGATCACAGGCCTGTACGCGGAAAAGATGAATGATTCTATGGAATATCTTCAGAACTATGTACAGGAAGATATAAAGATGATCCGGTCTATGGAAAATGCCCAGCCGGAGGAAATCCTGGAACAGCTGGAGAAAAATCTTGACAAGACTGTTTTCGGTGATATTGGTTTTATTATGAATGATGGCGAAATTTATGGCAGCAGCAGCTGCGCTGTTTCCGATATCAAAAAGAAGAAGCTGGATGAGGCGGCGTTGGCTTCAGATACTTCTTTTAACTCGGATCCTTACCAGTCCAGCAGAACTGGAAATATGACCATGACTGTTTTTGTGCCAGTAGGGGATACTTCACTGGTTCATACACTTTATGTGTCGATTATGATCGAAAATCTCAGACAGCTGGGTGAGTATGAGCTTCTTCAGGGCAAGATCAACATTCATCTGTTAAAGGCCGATTCAGAAAATTTTATTACCTGTGTTAGTGACAATTCCGGCACGTCTGGCAGTTGGAACAATCTTTTGCTTCAGCAGAAGTATTTCCAGTATGATGCAGGTTATTCCTACAACCAGTGGATAAAGGACATGCGCTCCGGAAAGAAGGATGGGAGATTTTCCGCTATTATCAGAGGAGAGGAATCTACAATTTCCTATAGAAGTATTTCTGTTATGCCAGGCTGGTATGTGATCGTTGAACTGACAAATAAGAATATTTCTGATATTACCCAGCAGTTTTCCGCCTGGGGCGGAGTATATGGAAGTATTTTGGTAGGCTTCACGATACTGTACATGCTGACCCTTGTGCTGTTGGAGAAAAAAGATAAGAAAATATACATGGGATTGTCTACTACAGATCCTCTTACCGGAATTCTGAACCGCAGAGCTTTTCAGATTGCCGTGGAAGAAGAATTGCGTAAAAAAACGCCAGGCATCTTCATCTTTATTGATGTAGATAATTTTAAAATTTATAATGATACTTACGGTCATAACAATGGAGACTTCTGCCTGAAGCATTTTGCGAAAACTATGAAAAGCTGTTTCCCGGAGGATAGCATAATCGGCCGGTATGGCGGTGATGAATTTGTGGTTTACCTGAAGAATCTTACAGGGGAAATGGCGCGGACTTATATGGAAACGTTTCAGAGGATGATTTCCCAGCTTACACTGCCTACAGGAGAGGTTGTAGAGCTTTCAGCCAGCGCAGGCGGAGCTGCATTCCCGGAACAGGGAGAAGACGTTATGTCTCTTTGTAAAAGCGCAGATATGGCTTTGTATAAGGTGAAACAGAATGGGAAAGCTGATTTTAAAATGAAAGGAATGTAAATGAAAGGATCCCGGCAAGGTCGAGGCTTGTTAGCCTTCTACCTTGCGAGGGATCCTTTTTTACTTGATAAATGCATCCTGTGGAAATATTAATTCACGTTTGCCGGATCACTCTCTGTAATGGCTGGTGCCGTCCAGGTGTCCAGTGAATCCACATCCTACACGATTGGTATAGTTATTTACGAAAACATGTTTTTCTACATAAAAATTTTATGGCTCGATAATATTAAAATATTTATACTCTGAGGTAACCGTAACTGCATCCATCAATCGTGTCAGGCAGGTCTCATCACCCTCCTGCTGGATCAAAGCTGCAACATTTTCCGCGTTTTTCTGAATAATAGACAGCAGTCCGGCACGTTTGGTAGTCCATGTCACATCAGCATCCGCATCCTGTGTATCTTTCTGATAAAGAAGTACACCATTTTTCACACGGAGTACATAATTACCTTCTGGCAATATAAGATTTGCTGTAAACGTCAGATCCGGAACCTTCGTTGTATCTACAAGAATTCCCAGATAATCCAAAATCATTTCAGGTGTCATATGTAAAATAACATCACCGTTACCATTGCCTCGCGTTGCATCATCGGTATTTGTACCATTTCGCAGCTCCTGTGCCGCACAAAGGTAAGCACTGCGCCATGGACCGGATTCTGCCTGATACCCCAATTGTTCTAATGCATCTGCACAAAGATAACGTGCATCCATATTTTCCGGATCAGCAAAAACCAACGTATTGGTGATCTGGGCAACCCACTGATATTCTCCCTTTGCAAAATCTTCTTTTGCTTTTTCAAGAACCGCATCTGTGTCACCGAAATATTCTACCAGCTTTTGTGCATAATCCGATGGTGTAAGTTCCGCAAGATGGACTGGATTACCGTCATACCATCCCATGTATTTCTCATATACTGCCTTCGAATTATGAGAAACTGTGCCATAATACTGACGGGTATACCAGACTTTCTCCAACTCCTTGGGAAGCTGGATCATATTAGCAATCTCTGTCTCCGTATAACCTTCATTAATGTAAAGCAATGTCTGGTCGTTAATAAACTTATACACAGCTGCAGTATTGGTCATATATTCCTGAATAATATCCTTTCCCCAATGTGGCCAGTTATGAGACTGGAATACTACATCTGCCTGATCACCATAAAGTGCCAGAGATTCCATAATGTACTCTGCCCATGCGTTTCCGTCACGTACCTGGGCTCCGCGGAGTGTATACAGGTTGTGGAGTGTTCCTGTACAGTTTTCAGCCATCCACAAAGCATTTTTCGATCCAATCCAGAAGTTCATCTCTGCCGGTGCTTCGGTACCCGGAGTAAGCTGAAATTCAATTTCCACTCCATCAATAGTATGCTTCTCACCGGTTTCTGTGATTTCAAGTGTAGGAGAAATATAACTTGTACTGCCCCTGGACTGCCCCATGCCGATACCAATGGCAAGAGCTCCTGTTTCACTGGCCTCAAGCATGGTTCCATACTGATAGCTTGCTCTGCGCCCCATGGCAGTACCTGCATAAATATTCTCGCTGACAGCATGCTTCTCAAAGCCCTCCGGTGCAATTACCTGCACATCACCGGATTGTACATCTTCTTCTGAAATAATTCCCCTGACTCCACCGAAATGATCAACATGGGAATGGCTGTAAATCACTGCCTTTACAGGAAAAGTGCCTAGATTCTCTTCCACCAGCGAAAAAGCCGCTGCCGCACATTCCATGCTCATCAGTGGATCTACTACAATCCATCCCGTATCACCTTTTATGAAGGTGATATTTGACATATCATAGCCACGCACCTGATAGATTCCATCGGTTACTTCAAAAAGACCATAAATATGATTCAGCTGTGTATCTCTCCAAAGACTTGGATTCGCTGTATCCGGAGCGTCCTGATCCAGAAAAGCATATGCCGTCTGACTCCATACAAGCTTCCCGTTCTCATCATAAATATCCAGAGTATCCGGAGACGCAATCAGACCTTTTGTAGCATTTTCAAACTCCTCAGTATCCTCGAAATCCAGCAATGCATAAACTTCCTGATTTGCATCAATGGTATACTGGGTGGCTGGTTTGCTTTCTGCTGTTAATTCTGATGCGGCAATTGCGGTGGAACTGCCACAGACAGCCATAGTAAGTGCCAATGCAGCGGTAGTCAAAGTAACTGCTTTTTTTCTTTTCATGATACGTTTTCCCCCTTGTTCTGCAAAAAATTCAGATATTTTCTGCTGTAAATCTTAATTGCTTGCAAAAAACAATATCTAATAAAAATATAGCATGAATGTATCAGGGGAACAATCGAATTATAGCAAAATAACATTTCTATTGCGGTAAATCAACCTAATAAGCGGTAAAACGACATTTGTTATTTAGAGGAATTACTTTTCATGGAAACTTCAACCAATCTGACCAGATGATTTTTTTCACTTATAGATTTCATTTTGTCTGCATTAAACAAAATGCATCCACAGTGTCCCGGAAATGTAGGAAAACATATAATTTTCAGATTCGTATCTATTTCAGGACTATAATCCATGATTTCCAGCGTTTCACCATACAAGGTGGCACGTTCATAAACATGAAGCCATTTCGCATCCATATTGGAAAAAAGACTGGAAAAGGAACTTCCGATCATCTTGTCTAAGGGCTGCTTTTCTAGGGCAGCCAGCGCTTCGTTCCCATAGCGGAAGATCCAGTCCACTGCCTTTTTTTCTTCATTGAATACCATTTCTATATCCGTGAATGCAAAAGGGAGAGCATCACATATTTTATAATATTTGCGATACTCTTCTGCTGTCAGCGGCAGCTTTTTTTTACTGATTTTTGCAATTATAAGCTCCTGATTTTTCTGCAGTTCTTCTCTGAGCACCCTTTTTTTACGTTTTGTATAGCAAATCTTCTCACCATTAGACAGCAAAATCCTGTCTCCAATATCACTGATTGCAGACACAGCTACCATACAGCCGCGTTTTACCTCCATAAATTCTTCATTCAACTGTTTCTTTAATTCTTTCAGTGTCATTCGGCAACAATAAACGTTTCCATCAAACATGTGAATCCTGCAATAATCATCGGACATGATCACATAGAGAATATCTGAACATCGGATCGCAATCTTCGTGCGATTGAAGGTTACTGTAATAAATTCCTGCTGCATGGCTGAGGTCTCCTTCTGGTAATTAAAAATCTATTTGAAAAATATAACTTTTACTATTCTAGCACTGTGCCAAAGCTCTTACAAGTATACAGATGCCAACCGTATAGTGCATCAATTTATGTTTCAAAAGTGGTAACTGCTTCGTGATGCACATCTTGTAAAAAGCTTTTTGCAACATGCCCTGGCGAACAGTAACCATTGTAAGGAAGGAACAGAAGAAAAGTCTTGTAATTTGTGTGTAATTATAGTACAATTGAAGCTACAGATTTGTCCTGTTAGTTTAATGGATAGAACAAGTGCCTCCTAAGAGAAAGCCGAGGCATTCCCCAAAGGGAAAAAATGAAAAACAACTTTCAGTTCGAATCTATTCTGAAAAATGCCAAAGGTGACAACAAAGCATTCCCAAAATTGGGGAACGTTCTAATGTTACCGAATCGAAAAAATCTGTAGATTGACAACTCGAAAAAGAGTTGATAATCTTATATATGGCCGAAGGGAAAAATCCCAGAAACCCAGTAAAATCAAGGGTTTGCGGCATGTGTCGTCATAGCTCAGCTGGATAGAGCACTCGCCTCCTAAGCGAGGGGTCGGAGGTTCAAATCCTCTTGGCGACGGGCTTCAAAGCGTTCGAAAATGTTAGCTGGATTAGCTGACAACGAACGCTTTTGTTATTTTCTAATCACGTTCGTGACACAAAATTCCATTCAAAATGATTAATTTCCAGCTAACACAATCCGATTTTTGTTAGCTGACAGCTAATCAAAATTACCGTTTTGCAAACATGGGTTTTAAGAAGTCCAGCTAACATTTGGGTTCCGCTCCGTTGTCACCCCTTATTCGGGGATGCAAATCAGAGAAAAGGCGGGAAAAGAAACAATCTCTCCCAAACCTGCAAACATGAATTAGCTGAAACAGTATTCAATTCTATTAGCTACAGCTAATGGTCAAACAGCAATGTCTGTTTGGAACTTTACTATTTATAAAAGTTCCAGGCAGGCATTTTTTAGTTCCTGAATCCTGGAGGAAAGGAGTCAAGATGGCTGAGCCAAACAGACAATCAGGAGAAAACGAAGAAAGAATCATAGAAATTGAGATTGAGCGTCTTCGTCCATTCAAAGAGCATCCGTTTCAAGTGAAAGATGATAAGGAAATGTTTCTTCTGCAGGAAAGCATTGAGAAGTATGGCATTTTAAATCCGCTGATCGTCAGACCGGTACCAGATGGATACTATGAGATCATATCCGGTCACAGAAGAAAACATGCTGCGGAGAAACTAGGATACCGTAAAGTACCGGTACCATGATTGGGTACAGGTTGCATTCCTGTTTTCGCTGAGTGTTATTCTGTATCTGATCCTGTTTGCAGGAGTGTTCGTAGATACTGTACTGGACATGACAAGAGAATGTATTATTGATTTTATTATATCGTGAGGAGGATATGAAAATGAGCGAAAACAATGATTATATTCAGCTACCACCACTTAAAAAAGACACACCAGCCGATGTGGTAGCATTTATGTGGGAATACATGAAAGTACCGGAGGATTCAAGAGAAAAAGTTAAGAATCTGCTTAAAGATGCAAATGAAAATGGAGTAAAAATAAGTCATCAGGCACCAACACTGTATGATGTTGTTCCGAAAGAAGAAATTGCTGAATTTGAAGAGCTTATGCGCCAAACCATAGCTGACATTGTATCAGAAGCCAGTAGCGTTGCCTGTTGGGTGTATGTGCAGAAATATGTGAAGCACAAAACCCTAAACGAAATGCTGCAAGAATTGCCAGACGTAAGTCAATTCATCCTAGCTATGGATACCTGGTTTGAAAAACTGATGGAGAAATAATCTAGGAAAATAGTTTAAAGTTTACATGTTATGATCATGTATGAAGTTGGAACAAAATAAAAGAATTGTGCTATAATATTGTTCAAGAAAAAAACTCATTGACATATTTCAATCTATTTAGGAGGATAAACGATCATGTGTACAGCAGCAACTTATAAAACAAAAGATTTTTACTTTGGACGAACCCTCGATTATGAATTCTCTTATGGTGATTAGATAGTAATTACACCACGTAATTATGCGTTTAATTTTCGCCATGTTGGCGATATGAAAAATCATTATGCAATTATTGGAATGGCTCATGTTGCAGAAGATTATCCTTTGTATTATGATGCTATGAGGTAGAAAGGAAAGTTCCATGACAAAAGATGAAGTAAAAAAACTCAGGATGAACAGTCCGGAATCACTACAGTTTTTAAATAATGCTACAAAATTTTATAATTTAATGATGATGTATCGTTGTGCTATTCGGGAGATACAAACTAAACTTGAGGTTTTGGATGATGAATTTTCAGTTGAGAACAATCGAAATCCTATTTCTTTTATAAAAACAAGAATTAAGAAGCCCAATAGTATTTACGATAAACTGCAGAAGATGGGATATGAATTTACAACAGAAAATATACAGACATATCTCAATGATGTAGCAGGCGTTCGAATAGTTTGTGCGTTTATTGACGATATTTATATGATATCAGATTTGATTACCCAACAGGATGATATTAAAGTTATTGAAATAAAAGATTATATAAAAAATCCAAAATCGAATGGTTATCGAAGCTATCATATGATTGTTGAAATACCAGTATTTTTTGCTAAGGGTAAAACACCTATGCGTGTAGAATTACAGATTCGAACCAATGGTATGGATTTCTGGGCAACATTGGAACATCAACTTCGCTATAAAAAAGGAATTGAAGAAATGCCTGGCTATGATGAGATAAGTGAAGAATTACTTCATTCTGCAAGAGCTATCATTGAAGCAGATAATGAAATGCAGAGAATAAAAGACAAAATTGGTATGTTCCACGAAATTTAGGGAGAAAACTGAGCAAGTAGGAAGGTAGAATATATATGAAACAAGATACTTTAGAGGGCAAAGCAAAAACAAAAAATGGGGTAAAACGGCTGTGTTTTTCCATAATCTGCATTCTTCTGGAAGTGATTTTTATTATTACTATCGTAACACGATTGAATGAATATGCAGAAATCATAAATTTATTTACAAGGATTTTGAGTGGGATCTTGGTTTTGGGATTGTACGCATCAAATAAGACATCCTCTATGAAAATGCCTTGGGTCATCTTAATTCTAATTTTCCCAATTATGGGTGTAGGCCTGTATTTGTTGATTGGTTTGAATGGTGGCACACATAAAATGCGTGAGCGATATGCAGAAATTGATAGCAAATTGTTACCAATGCTTCCAGACAGTCAGGAGTGTTTGAGCAAAATAAAAGAAACAATTCCGAAAGCAGGAAATATAGCAAGTTACATACAAAGAAATTCGCAGTATCCAATCTATCAGAATACGGATATTGTGTATTTTGATGAAGCAGTGAAAGGATTAGAGGCACAGCTTAAGGATTTGGAGAAAGCACAGAAGTTTATCTTTATGGAATATCATGCGATAGAAGACGCTGAAGCATGGCATAAGATTCAAGATGTTCTAGAAGAGCGAGTAAAAGCAGGTGTGGAAGTTAGAGTATTCTACGATGATATGGGTTCTATAGGCTTTATTAACACAGATTTTGTGAAAAAGATGGAGGCAATAGGAATTCATTGCCGTGTATTCAATCCGTTTATGCCAGGTTTAAATCTGTTTTTGAACAATCGTGATCATAGAAAAATAACAGTTATTGATGGAAAAGTCGGATTTACAGGTGGATATAATCTAGCAAACGAATATTTTAATTACACACACCCGTATGGACAGTGGAAAGATACAGGTATTCGTTTAGAAGGAGATGCTGTTCAGTCGCTTACGGTGACATTTTTGGAAATGTGGAATGCAGTAAGTGATAAGGCTGCTAAGGATTCTGATTTTAGTAAATACCTTTTCCACTATGATTATGCGGCACAGCAAACTGGGTTTGTTCAACCTTATGCAGACAGCCCTATGGATAATGAGCAAGTAGGAGAAGAAGTTTATATCAGTATGATAAATAAAGCTGAAAAATATTGTTGGTTTATGACTCCATATCTAATCATAACAGATGAAATGACGCATGCGTTATGTCTGGCTGCTAAGCGAGGGGTAGACGTAAGAATTATCACACCTGGTATCCCTGATAAAAAATTCATTTATAATATAACTCGTTCTTTTTATCATGGATTAGTTAAACATGGTGTTCGTGTTTATGAGTGGACTCCTGGTTTCTGTCATGCAAAAATGAGTGTGGCAGATGACTGTATGGCAACTTGTGGAACAATTAATCTGGATTATCGAAGTTTATATCACCATTTTGAAAACGGCTGTTTTATGGCAGATTGTCAGGCAGTTGTGGAAATAAAAAATGATCTGATAAGAACGATGGGAGAATGTCGTGATGTGACAGACCAATATCAAACCGGACGAAGTGCATATTTGCGACTGGGACAATTATTTATGAGATTATTTGCTGGATTGCTATAAGAATCTGATGAAACGACCTTTCAAAAAACAGTTGATTTAGAAGTTAACTGTTTTTGAAAGGCCGTTTTTGCTATATCTAACAGTCTGTTGTACAAAGAAGATTTTGCATGGATGAAAAAATAAACCTTGTTGAGGTTCAATTGAGTTTTCCATTGTATTGTATTGCTAATGAATAAGAATAAGAAAAAGAACAGACAATGCTGAATGCTCTGGAAACAAGAATATCTGAGTATAGTATGTAAGTTCGTAACAGAATGAAAGGAGCGATTCAAATGAGCAATTTGGAAAATTATATGAAACAGCAAGCAATTTTTTGTGAACAAAATGATAGTATTAGTAAGAATCTGTATTCAGAGTATGGTGTAAAAAGAGGCTTACGAGATGAAAAAGGGCAAGGTGTGTTGACGGGGCTTACAAATATTTCTGATATAAAAGCTTTTGAATATCGTGATGGAGTAAAGAGTCCATGTGATGGCGAGTTATCTTATCGTGGTTATAATATAAAAGATTTAGTAACAGGAAGTAAAGGAAAAAGGTTTGTCTTTGAAGAAGGAGCATATCTTCTTTTATTCGGAGAATTGCCAACTGATACACAGTTAATGGAATTTCAGGGAAGACTATCTGATTGTATGGAACTACCGACTAACTTTACCAGAGATGTCATTATGAAAGCACCTACATCAGATATTATGGGTTCTATGACTCGAAGTATTCTTACATTGGGCTCTTACGATAAGGAGAAAGAAAGTCTTGAAATTCCGAATGTGCTAAGGCAGAGTATGCAGTTGATCGCAGCATTTCCTATGTTAGCAGTATATGCATACCATGCTTATTGTCATTATGAAAAAAACGAAAGTATGTATATTCATAGACCTGAAAAAGATTTATCTATTGCTGAAAATTTCCTGCGCCTATTAAGACCAGATACAAAATTCACAGAACTGGAAGCAAGAGTACTGGATATAGCATTATTGTTACATATGGAACATGGTGGTGGTAATAATTCTACATTCACTACACGGGTAGTAACATCTTCAGGTTCAGATACTTATTCTGTTATTTCAGCAGCAATGTCATCCTTAAAAGGAAAAAAACATGGCGGTGCAAATCTGATGGTAATGAATATGATGGATGATATTAAAAGTCATGTGAAAGATTATGAAGACGAAGAGGAAATTACATCATATCTGAGTAAGATTTTGAAGAAAGAGGCGTTTGATCAGAAAGGACTTATTTATGGAATGGGACATGCTGTATATTCTATTTCAGATCCGAGAGAAAGGGTGTTCAAAGGCTTTGTAGAACAACTCGCAAGGGATAAAGGACGTGAGAAAGATATGACCCTTTATAACAATATTGAGAAGATTGCACCTAAGTTGATTGCAAAGCAGCGTCAGATATTCAAAGGAGTAAGTCCTAATATAGATTTCTATAGTGGTTTTGTGTATGACATGTTGAATATTCCAAGAGAATTGTACACGCCATTATTTGCGATAGCAAGAATTGCTGGTTGGAGTGCACATCGCCTGGAAGAATTGATAACTACAGATAAGATCATTCGCCCGGCATATAAGAGTCTAGTCAGCAAAAAAGAATATATAGAAAGAGAGGAACGATAATATGGGAGCAGGAACCAGTGCAGAGGAGTTTTTTTTAAAGAGCATCAATGTTGAAAGCATATTTGAATTTGTCGAAAGAACAGATTATTTGTTCCTTTATAGTATAAAGGAATGTGTTGAAAAATCAGACTGTCATGAAGGAGTATATCTTTCAGAAGTGGCGGAATACATGAAATTATCGATTCCAGAAACATCTAAGATGGTAAAAAGTCTTGAAAATAAAGGATATATTATCTGGAAATTAGATGAAAAAAAGGAAAGAACGTACCTTGTTTTGACGAACAAGGCAATTGAATTAAGCAATTGTCAGAAAGAAAAAATGATAGAAGCTTATGAAAAAATCATATCAAATATACAAGAAGATGACCTGGCAGTTACACGGTGTACATTGAGAAAAATCCGACAGCTTATGGAAGAAATAAAATAGTGATTAATACAACGGAGTAAGAAAATCTCCTTCATATATTAGAATAAAAATATGACTGTTTCTTTAAAAAGAAGCCTGTCATATTTTTTTATGAAAAATAAATTTTGTTGAGGTTAAATTGAGATTGACTTTGTATTGTATAAGTATGAAATAAAAAGGAATCAGGTGATGTACAATGAAAAAGCATAAAATATGTAAAATCCTTCTTGTTATACTGGCAATTTTTTTATGTGTGGCTTTTTATGAATTGCTCGGAATCTGCGTTGCATATAAAAAGCAGCCGGAAGTGTCAAATACAACCAAAAAAGAAACAAAAAATGGGTCATGGAACGAATGCAGTGAAAATACAGAACGGGCAGTAATCATAGAAAAGAATCCAGAAGCGCTTTTACAAAGAGTGCGTTTGATCAAGAATGCCAAAAAGGAAATTATTCTTTCTACTTTTGCATTTCAATCCGATGAAAGTGGAAAATTGATTTTAGGAGCACTGCATGATGCGGCAGACAGAGGTGTACATATTCGTCTGTTAGTAGATGGAATGGAGAGCTGGATTGATATGGAAGGAAATCCGTATTTCTATGGATTATCTTCCCATGAGAATGTTGAAATTAAACTGTATAATAAGGCCAATCCGTTGAAACCATGGAAGATGATGGGTAGAATGCATGATAAATATTTGATTGCAGATGGAAAGAGATATATTCTTGGGGGAAGAAATACATACAATTATTTCCTGGGTGATTTTCCGGGACATAAGAACTATGACAGAGACGTGTTAGTGGTTTGCGATGAACCTGAGAAAGAAAATTCAGTTAACCAGTTGTCAGAGTATTTTGAAACCATATGGAATCAGGAAGACAGTGGTTATTTTCATGACAATAAAAAACTGGCAAATAGAAAATCTGTAAAGAACGCAGTTTTAGAGCTGCAGAACGGCTATCAGAAATATTTTGAAGAGAATAAGGAAAGAATCTGCGATACCGATTACACGGACGAAACTTTTGAGACAGAAAAGATTGCATTAGTGTCAAATCCTATTCACACAGGTTCCAAAGAACCAGTAGTGTGGTATCAGTTGGGAGAATTGATGAAAAATGCAAAAAATCGTGTGAAGATCCACACGCCATATATTATCTGTAATGATATGATGTATAATACATGGGAGGAGATTGCAGAGAACGTTTCAGATTTTTCTATCATGACAAATTCAGTTGCGAATAATGGGAATCCATTTGGAGCTGCCGATTATGCGAAAAACAGAAATAGAATCTTAAGTACAGGAATTAATATCTGGGAATATGAAGGCGGTTATTCATACCACGGAAAAAGTATTCTGATTGACGATGATCTGTCTGTAATCGGTTCCTTTAATATGGACATGAGAAGTGCATATCTGGATACGGAACTGATGCTTGTAATTCGCAGTAAAGATATTAATAAACAGTTGGAAGAGGGCATGATGGAATATGAAAGAGTGTCCCGCCAGGTATTGGAAGATGGAACCTATCGTGATCCATATCATGTAGAGCCAATCGAATTAACAAAGAAACGTCAGAGAAAAATATTTTTGGTACAGCATCTGCTTGGATGGGCAAGGTATCTGTTTTAATAAGGAGGAAGGAAAACGTGTTTCAAATATTGATTGTAGAAGATGATAAAGAATTAAGCCAGCTATTCCAAAAAGTGCTTGAGAAAAATGGATATCAAGTCAAAAGTGCATCGGATGGAGCACAGGCATTAGAAGTATTGGATAAGGAATATATTGATCTGATCATTTCTGATATTATGATGCCGGTTATGGATGGCTATGAACTGGTGTCAGAACTTCGTTCAGCAGGATATCAGATACCAGTGCTTATGATCACTGCGAAAGGTTCCTTTGATGATATGCGCCAGGGATTTCTTTCGGGAAGTGACGATTATATGGTAAAACCGGTAAATGTGAATGAAATGGTTTTAAGAGTCGGAGCACTGCTTCGCCGTGCACAGATACTGAATGAACACAAAATTGTGATCGGTTCAACAGAGTTTGATTATGATGCAATGACGGTTACAACTGATAAGGAAAGTCTTGTTTTGCCTAAAAAAGAATTCCTGCTTTTATATAAGCTTGCAGCTTCGCCAGGCAGAACATTTACAAAACAACAGTTGATGGATGAAGTATGGGGATACGAGACGGAGGCAGACCCACATACGATAGAGGTACATATAGGAAGAATCAGAGAGCGTTTTAAAGATAACCCTGATTTTAAAATCGTAACAATGCGTGGAATTGGATACAAGGTGGTGAAAAAATAATGGAACAAAAGAAAGAAAAAGGATTGCGGATCCGATCCTGTCTGACTGGTGCAATCTGGCTGGCACTTGTATTTTCAACAGTCATATCTGCTTTATTATTTGCTTTTTTGAATCATTTTTTTAATCTGCCGGGCAGCATACCTGTGCTTGGCTGGCTTTTGATTTTCAATACATTGATTGCAGGGCTGATCACTTCCTTTATCAATGCAAAGTTACTGGAACCAATTACCAGACTTAGTAAAGCAATGAAGGAAGTTTCTCAGGGAGATTTTGAACAGCATTTGGAAACGAACAGCCGTATAGCAGAAGTTGGAGAATCTTATCAAAGTTTTAACGTTATGACAAAAGAACTTCGTGCAACAGAGGTGCTGCAGATGGATTTTGTATCTAATGTTTCTCATGAGTTTAAGACCCCGATTAATGCCATTGAAGGATATACAATGCTGCTTCAGGGAGAAGAACTGTCTCCGGATCAAGAGGAATATGTAGAAAAAATCTTATTTAACACCCAAAGACTTTCCGGATTGGTTGGTAATATTTTGCTGTTATCCAAGTTAGAGAATCAGAATATACCAATGAAAAAAACAGAATATCGTCTGGATGAACAGATCCGCCAGGCATTTCTTTCATTGGAAACAAAATGGACAGAAAAAGAAATTGGTTTTCAGGTAGAATTGGAGGAAGTTAAATATACTGGGAATGAAGGACTTTTTATGCATATCTGGATAAATCTTTTGGATAATGCGATTAAGTTCAGCCCTTCAAAGGGGACAATTACGATGTTTCTGAAACAAGAACAGGATTCTGTTAAGTTCATTCTGGAAGATGAAGGACCCGGAATAGAGGATGATGTAAAATCCAGAATATTTGACAAGTTCTATCAGGTAGATGGATCTCATAAAGCAGAAGGAAATGGCCTAGGTCTTGCACTTGTAAAACGGATTGTAGATAGTGCCGGAGGAACAATCAAAGCAGAAAACCGTGAATATGGTGGATGCAGATTTGTTATAGAGCTGCCAAAGCAGAAAGATGAGATTATATAGTTTTAAGATAAATTAGAAGATGGGAGGATTTATATGACATTTTATCAGGAGTTGCAGTTAAATCAGGCAGGTTCTAAAAACCTGTTGAAAAAGAGTGAAACACGAAAAGAAAAATTATATCATATGTGGGTATATCTGGTGAAGATAGCTGTTACAATGGCATTTTGTTTTTTCTTTGTTAGTATTTTCAGCATCCTATTTGGAAATGAGAACAGCATTGTAGGTGTAGTAGTCTTATTATGTCTCATGGTGTTTAGAAATGCGGATCTGGGGATCCACACCGGACAATCTACGATGCTTTTGGCTTTGTTCTTTGTAATTATGACTGTATGTCCGCATTTAGCAAATCAGTTTTCACCGGTATTGGGAATGCTGTTAAATATTGCGGCACTGGCTGTGTTGATTCTGTTCGGATGCCATAATCCATTCATGTTTAATCAATCTACATTGGTTCTTGGGTATCTGCTGCTATATGGTTATGATGTTACGGGAAAAAGCTATCAGATGCGATTAGTCGGAATGACTTTAGGTGCAGCACTTACCTGCTTCGTATTTTATCGAAATCATAAAAACAGAACTTATAAAAGAAATCTGAAAGATCTGATACAAGAATTTGATATCACTTCTTCCAGAACAAAATGGCAGATATGTCAGATTTTATGCGTACCGATTGTCCTTTGCATTGCAGAACTTTGTAATATGCCACGTGCAATGTGGGCTGGTATTGCGGCCATGTCCGCGATTTTGCCGTTTATGGAAGATATGCACTACAGAGTCCGTAAAAGGATTGTCGGAAATATTGCAGGTGTTATATGTTTTACAGTATTATATTTTCTGCTTCCTTCGTCAATCTATGCATATATAGGAATTCTTGGTGGAATCGGTGTAGGATTTTCAGCACAATATGGCTGGCAGGCAGTATTTAACACATTTGGTGCTTTAGCCATTGCTGCAGAGACTTATGGACTACAAGGAGCGGTTAGTCTTAGAGTGATTCAAAATGTTTTTGGTGTTGTGTTTGCTTTAGCATTTTGTGTTATATTTTATTGGTTTATGTCTAAAAAAAAGGAAAGTGATGTGACCGTACATGCAGAGTGAAGTGAATCAGGAAGAAAATTTGAATAGAATTATTACGGTTCCTAATCTTCTTTCTTTTTTTCGGCTTTGTCTGATTCCGGTAATTATATGGAGTTATTGTGTAAAGAAAAATCCTCTGTTAGCTGGTGAAATCTTATTGCTGTCTGGTCTTACGGATCTTGCTGATGGATATATCGCAAGAAGATTCCATAGGATTAGTAATTTAGGAAAAATACTTGATCCGGTGGCTGATAAGCTGACACAGGCAGCGATGTTAATCTGTCTGTTTACTCGTTTTCCGCATGTGCTTCTTTTAATCGTAATAATGGCAGGTAAGGAGCTGTATATGGTAGTCAGTGGATGTCTTGTGATACGAAAGACAGGAAAAGTACATGGTGCAGACTGGCATGGAAAGATAGTAACCTTTTTATTATATGGAACTGCAGCGGTGCATATTATATGGTTCCACATTACACCTATGGTATCAGATCTGTTGATTGGTTTGTGCGCTATAATGATGGTCATATCGGTCGCTCTGTATATTATCCAGAATACCAGGACTCTTAAGGGAGAGACTGTATAAGCAATTTTATATTGCAATGACTAGAAAAATATTTAGGAGAACGAGGAGGCGGAAGTGATGAAGGAAATTTATCAGCAGACGGTAGAAGAGGTTCTTGAAAGGGTGAATGGCAAGAAATCTGGGCTTACGAGTGAACAGGTGAAAAGATCCAGAGAAAAGTGTGGGTGAAATGAACTTACAGAAGGAAAGAAGAAAGGTATCCTGCAGATTTTCTTTGAACAGTATAAGGATTTTCTTGTACTGATTCTAATTGCATCAGCAATCATATCTGGTATGCTTGGAGATGTGGAAAGTGCGGCAGTTATCGTGACGGTTATTACGATCAATGCAATCTTGGGAACAATACAGACGGTAAAAGCAGAACAATCTCTGCAGAGTTTAAAGAATCTTTCTGGCCCGGAGGCAAAAGTATTGCGTGATGGTACAGTCGTTCAAATTCCGGCAAGAGAACTGGTTGTTGGAGATGTGATACTGCTTGAAGCAGGAGATATGATTCCGGCTGATGGAAGACTGATTGAAAATGCAAGTCTTTAGATTGATGAGAGTGCTCTTACAGGAGAAAGTCTTGCAGTTGAGAAAAACATGGATACAATATTGACGGAAGCGCCACTTGGTGATCGGACAAATATGTTATTTTCCGGTAGTTTTGTAACGTATGGGCGTGGGAAAGCTGTTGTAACGGATATAGGAATGCAGACAGAAGTCGGAAAGATTGCAGGACTTTTGAAGTCAACTTCGGAAAAACAGACACCACTTCAGGTGAGTTTGGAAGTCTTTGGAAAGAAGCTTTCTATTATGATTCTGGTATTTTGCGGACTCTTATTTGCAATAAATGTGTTCCGCGGTGAAAAGATCAGCAGTGCATTTATGTTTGCAGTAGCACTTGCAGTAGCAGCAATTCCTGAAGCGCTAAGTTCTATCGTGACAATTGTACTTTCTTTCGGAACACAGAAGATGGCAAAAGAGCATGCAATCATTCGTAAACTACAGGCGGTAGAAGGACTTGGAAGTGTTTCTATTATTTGTTCGGATAAGACAGGAACGCTCACACAGAATAAAATGACGGTTGAAGATTATTATATAGATGGAAAAAGAATTTCAGCAGAGGCAATTGATATATCAGATCAGGCACAAAAATGTCTTTTAAATTACAGTATTCTATGTAATGATTCGACAAATGAAAATGGAGTAGAAATTGGAGATCCAACAGAAACAGCATTGATTAATCTTGGAAGTCGATATGGGATAGAGGCGGCAAGCGTAAGAAAGCTTTATCCAAGAAATGGAGAACTGCCATTTGACAGTGATCGAAAGATGATGTCAACACTTCACCTGATAGATGGTAAAAATCAAATGATTGTAAAAGGTGCAGTCGACAAGCTCCTGGAACGTACAGAGCAAATCTGGACGAAAGAGGGAATTCGAAAAATTACTGAGGAAGATAAAGAAAAAATACAACGTCAAAATCAGGAATTTTCGATGGAAGGTTTAAGAGTATTGGCTTTTACCTATCGTGAAATTCCTAAGAATCACACATTAACGATACAAGATGAGGATCACTTAGTATTTCTTGGTTTGATTGCGATGATGGATCCTCCGAGAGAAGAATCAAAAGCTGCGGTAGCGGAATGTATAAAAGCGGGAATTCGACCGGTTATGATCACCGGAGATCATAAAATTACAGCAGCAGCAATTGCAAAGAGAGTTGGAATATTACATGATTTATCGGAAGCCTGTGAAGGGGCAGATATAGAAAATATGAGTGACGAGGAACTCAAAGAATTTGTCTCAAATATTTCTGTGTATGCAAGAGTGTCACCGGAACATAAAATTCGCATTGTTCGGGCATGGCAGGAAAGAGGAATGATTGTGGCAATGACAGGAGACGGTGTCAATGATGCACCGGCATTAAAGCAGGCAGATATTGGTGTTGCAATGGGAATGACCGGAACGGAAGTTGCGAAAGATGCAGCAGCGATGGTACTTACAGATGATAACTTTGCAACAATCGTAAAAGCAGTGGAAAATGGACGAAACTTATATCAGAATATCAAGTATGCGATACAGTTTCTTTTGTCAGGAAATTTCGGAGCAATTTTAACCGTTCTTTGTTCATCGGTTGCAGGACTTCCGGTGCCATTTGCACCAGTACATTTACTCTTTATTAATCTTTTGACGGATAGTCTTCCGGCAATTGCGTTAGGCTTAGAGCCGGATAGAAGTGAAGTGATGAGTGAAAAACCGAGATTGGCAGATGAGTCGATATTGACAAAAGATTTTCTTAGCAAAATCGGTCTGGAAGGTTTGGTAATTGGAGCAATGACAATGATCAGTTTTTTGACAGGATACAACCAGAATGGTACATTGCTTGGAAGCACGTATGCTTTTGGAACTCTTTGTCTGGCACGTTTGTTTCATGGATATAATTGCAAATCAGATCATCCGGTCATTTTTACAAAAGGTCTCTTTCATAACAAGTGGCTTCAGGGAGCATTTGTGTTAGGTGCAGTACTCATTACAACAGTACTGACGGTTCCTGGTTTCCATAACTTATTTAAAGTGGAAACGTTGAATCTGATGCAGCTTGGATGTGTATATTTATATGCTTTTGCAAGCCTTCTGATTATTCAATTACTTAAGTGTATACGTATGAAACTAAGAAAAAGAGGGGAAAGATAGTGGACTTAAGTAGATGTTCTATGAAAAAAATTCGAGAACTGATTGTGTTTACGGCATTTCTTGTAGTTGCTTTGTGGAAATTCGATGTGGTGATTGAAGTGCTGAAGTCAATATGGAAAATTGTGTTTCCTTTTGCGCTTGGTGGTGTAATTGCCTTTGTGATTAATGAACCAATGAGTTTCCTGGAAAAGAAAATGCTCGGAAAGATAAAAGAAAACAATAAAATAGGAAAAAAGGCTGCGAGACCGATAAGCCTGCTTCTTACAATTATATTGGCAGCAGGTGTAATGGTATTGGTAATGTTTGGTGTGATTCCACAGCTTACGCAGACTATGGGAAATCTGATGACGAGTATTTCAGATTTTATTCCACAGATGCAAAACTGGATTCGAGAATTTTCACATGATAATCAGGATATTATGAAATTGGTAGATCAGCTGCAGTTTCAGCCTGATCAGGCAATTAAATGGGGAATAAGTCTTCTTGGAAACGGAGTCGGAAATATGATGAATACGACGATGTCAGCAGTAGGTTCCATTGCCAGTGGATTAGCGACCTTTTTTATTTCGTTTTCCTTTGCATGCTATATTCTTTTTCAGAAGGAAAAATTACATTTACAGGTAAGAAAAGTGATTTTCGCTTTTATTCCAAAACAAAAAGCAGATGCAATTCTTAACATATGTTCGCTGACATATCGGACATTTGCAAATTTTCTTGCAGGGCAGTGTCTGGAAGCAGTAATTCTCGGAATGATGTTTGTTATCACGCTAAGTATTTTAAAAATGCCATATGCACTTTTAATTGGAATTTTGATCGCGTTTACCGCATTGGTTCCTATCTTTGGAGCCTTTATTGGCTGTGCCGTGGGAAGTTTTCTGATCTTTATGGTAAATCCAAAACAGGCAGTTTTATTTATTATAGTTTTTCTGCTTTTGCAGCAGATAGAAGGTAATCTGATCTATCCTCATGTGGTTGGCGGATCAGTAGGACTTCCATCAATTTGGGTACTGGCGGCAGTTACAATCGGCGGAAATCTTATGGGAATTATAGGTATGCTGATTTTCATTCCACTTGTATCGGTATTTTATACTATATTCCGGGAGTTCGTATATCTGCGCCTAAAAAAACAACATATAAAACGAGTAACGAGAACGGATGTGGAAGAGTATGCGGAGGAGGAAATTGCGTCATCCTTTATTGTGCCGAATGAAAAATAATGATTTGATACAAATATAAATGAAGTGTAATGCCGATTATTAAGACGTTATAAAAATAGATTACAAAGGAAGAAGATATTATGAAGAAAATAGGAATCATGACAGACAGCCACAGTGGAATTTTGAGCGAAGAAGCGCAGAGACTCGGAATTAAGGTACTACCGATGCCCTTTTATATCGGAGAGAAAGTGTATCGTGAAGGAGTAGATCTTTCCAGAGATGAATTTTATGATATGCTTCGAAAGGGCGTAGATGTATCTACATCTCAGCCGTCACCAACAGAAGTTATGGATATGTGGAAAGAGATGCTGAAAGAATATGAGGAGATTGTTTATATTCCTCTTAGTAGTGCTTTAAGTGGGTCCTGTATGACAGCAGAAGCCATGGCAAATGAAGATGAATTTGCCGGTAAGGTGTTTGTCGTAGATAACGGTCGTGTGGCAACCCCGATGCATCGTTCTGTTCTTGATGCAGTAGAAATGGCAGAAGAAGGATACAGTGTAGTCGAAATCAAGAAAATTCTTGAAGAAACCAGAGAAAAAATGACAATTTATATCGGGCTCAGCACACTGAAATATCTCAAAAAAGGAGGAAGAGTCAGCTCTGTGACAGCTTTGGCAGCAGATGTCCTGAATATCAAACCTGTTATGCATTTCAGCACAGGAAAGCTTGATATCTACCAGAAATGCCGTGGTATGAAGAAATCACGTAAAGTTATGATCGATGCAATGAAGCATGAGCTGGAAACGAATTTCCGAGAAGAATATGCTGCGGGTAAAGTGTACCTGATGGCGGCGTCCAGCAGTACCGATGAAGTGACAGAAGAATGGGTAAACCAGATTAAAGAAAGTTTCCCGGGAATGGAAGTCATGTGTGATAAACTTTCCTTCGGTTTGTCCTGTCATATCGGTCCGGATGGACTGGGAATCGGATGCACCTGTAAGCCAGTGTAAAAAACTGCTCCGGAGAAGATAAAATAAAAGATTAGGGTGTCAAAAGGTTTATAGCCTTTGATATAAATTTGTACCTTGAAAACTTAACACGATATGTAAAAACATTGGATTCTTTGGTAAAATGTAGGTAGCATTTTATGAGGTGATCTATATGTCTTTTGTTAAAAATGATAATCAACAGCTTACTGTTTTAGACAGTACTTTTAATCTTACAGAACGCGAAAAACGAATGTTAGAAAAATCATGGGCAAATACTTTTGCAGACAAAGTTTTTCCTGCTATTGATGAAAATATTTTTTCTGTTCTTTACAGTAAAAAAGCATCCAGACCTAATACTCCGGTCAATGTGATTGTTGGGGCACTGATTCTTAAAGAAGCTC
Source organism: Ruminococcus sp. D54t1_190329_F1 (assembly GCF_015551645.1). Taxonomy (NCBI): domain Bacteria; kingdom Bacillati; phylum Bacillota; class Clostridia; order Eubacteriales; family Oscillospiraceae; genus Ruminococcus; species Ruminococcus sp. D54t1_190329_F1. The sequence goes on along the minus strand of NZ_JADNDC010000031.1, from coordinate 3,274 downwards.
TTAATGTTACTGACGATGAGATCGTTGAAGCTATGGCATTTGATATCCGCTATCAGTATGCACTGCACACAACCAGTTTTGAAGAGCAGCCAATTAGTGACAGAACCCTCAGCAGGTTTAGAGCAAGAGGAAACAGAGCATGATGTTGATCTTATTCATGAATGTGTTGTAAAAATGGCAAAAGAAATATCTGATTTTATGGATATCGCTCCGGATAAACAACGTATGGACAGTTTAATGGTTGCTGCAAATATCAGAAACCTCTCATTGCTTGAATTGTTTTATACTTGTGTTGCTAATCTTTGCAAAATAATGGATGAGCGTGGAACAAAAATTCCGGATGAACAATATCATTATATTAAAAAAGATGATTATAATAAATGCATTTATCACAAGCGGGATATGGATGCAACTGAGAGAAACGTTGTTGTGATGAAAGATGCAGATATCTTGATAAAGATTTGTGATTCAACCGGTGATTTTGATGATACAAGTGAATATCAGCTTCTTATTCGCCTATTAAAGGAACGCACAATCATTGATGATGGTGGCTCAAGGCGGCTTCGACAAAAAAGAGGAAGTTGAAAATCCTTCAGAAGTATTGCTTAATCCTTCTGATCCAGAAGTCACTTTCCGCTATAAAGCAGGTGGCAGACATCTTGGATACGTTGGAAACGTAGTTGAAGCTGTCGGAGAAAAAAGCAGTCTGATCATTGTCTACGATTACCAGCAAAATACCTACGCAGATAATCAGTTTATGAAAGATTATCTTAATGAGAAAAAAGATTTTTCTGATGGTTCTTTTATTGTTGCCGATGGGGCATACAGCGGAGAAGAGAACTCACGTTTAGCATCTGAACATAATCTAAAACTTGTTACAACCAATTTCACAGGACGCAAACCAGATGAAATATATGCTGATTTTGTTTTTACTGATGATGGAAAATATCTCATCAAATGTAAGAATAATCGTGTACCTGAAGACTGTATCTATGATCCAGGCAATGAGCGTTCCGTTGCGTATTTTCGGATAAGTGACTGCGAAGGATGTCCTTACAAAGAACGGTGTCAGTCGCGTTTTCTAAAAACACGAGTCCGAAAGGAAGTATCTTGGAAATCCGTTGGTCGTGCAAAACAATTACAGTACATGCAGACGGAAGAATTTTCTGAATATGCAAAATTTAGAAATGGAGTAGAAGCAATTCCCTCTCTTCTTCGTCGAAGATATCATGTGGACAAGATACCTGTGCATGGCAAAAAACGTACCCGGTTATTCTTCGGATTTAAAATAGCAGCATTAGATTTTCAAAAGCTATTAGATTATAAAAAAGCATTATATTTTCCAAAAAGCTGGTCGATAGAATCCAGGAGGCCTGCAAGATCTCCAATTAGTTTCGTGGCTGAAAGAAACAGATTGTGAGATGGCTGCCATGGAAAGTACGGGCTCTTATTGGAAACCTGTATATAATATATTTGAAGAAGAACAGATACCGATCATGGTTGTGAATGCGCAGCATATCAAAGGAGTTACTGGACGTAAGACGGATGTAAAAGATGCAGAGTGGATTGCCGATCTGGTACGCCATGGATTAGTAAAAGCAAGTTACATACCAAATAGGGATATTATATGGTTCCAAATTACACCGATGGTATCAGATCTGTTGATTGGTTTGTGCGCTATAATGATGGTCATATCGGTCGCTCTGTATATTATCCAGAATACCAGGAC
>NZ_JADNDC010000031.1:0-1446 GCF_015551645.1 Ruminococcus sp. D54t1_190329_F1 | reverse complement strand
ATCAGATCTGTTGATTGGTTTGTGCGCTATAATGATGGTCATATCGGTCGCTCTGTATATTATCCAGAATACCAGGACGCTTAAGGGAGAGACTGTATAAGCAATTTTATATTGCAATGACTAGAAAAATATTTAGGAGAAGATAGATATAAACAGTAAGTCAAACACACAAACTATGGAGTCTTTAGTCGGTTTAATAAAATTTTAGATAGAAAATAAATCATTATAAAAAGATCCTGTTCATACTATGATATATAGAACAGGATCTTTATTTACTTTATTTCGCCAGGAAATTGCTCTGAATCTCCATCGGCATATGATAAGCCTGGCCTCGTTTTGTCAGGCTGTATAATTTAAAGCTCATTAGTTCCGGAGTCGCATTCAATGAACTGCAGAGTCCGAAATAATCCAGGTCCTCGTTCTGAACCATCAGCCTTTTAAAATTAGCCAACTACTTTTCCAAAAGTTTTTAAGATGGATCCGGAAGTGACTTGGATAGGGGCATATTTTTTATTTAGAGAAATAAGCTGAATACCGGAATCGGATTGATGATATTTCTTTACATAAGCATCACCATCAAGGAAGAAGACACCGATTTCTCCTTCTTCAAGTGTTTCTTGTTTATGAATCCAGATGATCTGTCCATCCAGATAGAGAGGCTCCATGCTGTCACCACATACCCGGACACCGAAGTCAGCACTGGAAGATACTTCATCACCAACTTCAATTTCGGAAAAACGGTCGGAATCAAGGAATTGTCCTGTTCCAGCTGAAACCGGGAGATCATAGAGACTGAGAGTTCTTCGTGGAAATTGATAAATGATTGGTTCTTCTCGAATGTATTCCCCACTTTTCATTAATAGGTTCATGTAGTCAAGAACTTTGGCTTGTCCTTCGTCATTTAATTTGGAGAAAAGTTTCTCATCCGTTCCAATCTGGAATGTTCTATTTATATCGGAAATCCCAAGAATCTCACAGAGGGCAAAAAATTGTAAAACATTTGGCAGGTTTACATTTTTTTCCCATTTACTGATAGAATGAGCTTTTACATCTAAGCCTCTTTCACACAGAAGAGCTGCCAGTTGTGGTTGAGACAGTTTTCGGTCTTTTCTTTTATTAGCAATAATGGATCCAAAATCTTTCTTTATCATCATACACCTCCATATGCAGGTATTTATTCCCTATATATACTATAACCCATAACAGATAAAAAATCAACAATAATAGCGTTAAAATCCATAAAAACGACATATCTGCTACTTTACAAAGATTTAAAAGCGATATATAATGCCTATATAGAAAAAGAACACACGTTCTAAAAAGGAAAGGTGAAAATGTGGAAAGAACAATATTGCACAGCGATGCCAATTGTTTTGTGTGACTTGAAAGTCACTACATTTATTGTCTTACCGTAAGGTGTAAGACCTGCTGTTCCGTCAGTTGAGT
>NZ_JADNDC010000030.1:0-55402 GCF_015551645.1 Ruminococcus sp. D54t1_190329_F1 | reverse complement strand
TTTAACTACACGGCTCACTGGCGATTACCGTGACCGGACTTACACCGGCAAGTGTAGTCCAGCTTTGCTGGACACACGCAAAAAAACAAGGGCATGTGAAAAAACTTTCGTTTTTTCACACGCCCTTCCTATTCACCTGTTTTATTTTTCAAACGGATATATCTCTATTAATCCTCCGGCTCGATCAGTCCGTAGGTATTCCCCTTACGCTTGTAAACTACATTCACCTGATCAGTCTCTGCATTGCAGAATACGAAGAAATTATGTCCAAGAAGTTCCATCTGGACACATGCATCTTCTGGATACATAGGCTTGATATCGAATTTCTTGGTACGAATGATCTTAACCTCTTCGTCCTCTTCATAATCCTTGTCCAGATATGCTTTCTGGAAGTTGGCAGCTGACTGCTGCTTATCTACGATCTTGTTCTTGTATTTCCTGAGCTGACGTTCAATTACTTCCTCTACAAGGTCGATTGATACATACATATCGTTGCTGACCTGCTCGGAACGGATGATGTTGCCCTTAACCGGGATCGTCACCTCGATTTTCTGTCTTTCTTTTTCTACACTAAGAGTTACGACAACTTCAGTGTCAGGAGTGAAATACCTTTCCAGTTTACCGAGCTTATCCTCTACTGCTGTACGAAGCCCGTCTGTCACTGTGATGTTCTTTCCGCTGATAATGAATTTCATGCTTCCATCCCCTTTGCTGTTTGATGGGTATATTATAACACATTACTCTAAAAATTAACATCATTTTCTGAAAAAATTACGAATTTTTTCACATTTATAAATTACCTATCAATTTTTCAAATGGTATGGTGCCACCGAACAGATCCAGGGCACTTCCTACCGTCACATCCAGTTTTCCGCCTGCTGCCATTTTGAGGGTCTGGATATCCTCCATGCTGCCAACGCCGCCAGCGTAAGTGACTGGGTGCCCATTGTATTCACCAAGCAACTTCGCCAGGGAAACTTCTATACCTTTTGCCTTGCCCTCCACATCCACTGCATGGATGAGAAATTCATCGCAATAGGCACCCAGCTTTTCCATCAGTTCCAGAGTTACCTCCTCCTCTGTAAATTTCTGCCAGCGGTCTGTGACTACATAGTATGCATCCTCTTTTTTACGACAGCTGAGATCAAGGACAAGGTGTTCTTTTCCGGCTGCATCTACCATCTTCTCCAGATTTTTCCAGGAAATATGGCCATCACGGAACACATAGGAGGTGACGATCACATGACTGGCTCCAGCAGCAAGATAATCTGCCGCATTGTCCGGGTTTACACCGCCTCCGATCTGAAGACCTCCTGGATAAGCGTCAAGGGCCAGCATGGCCTGGGCTTTTGTAGCCTGGAAGTATTCAGAATCCGCACTGTTCAGAAGGATAATATGTCCTCCCTTCAGACCTTTTTCTTTATACAAGGAAGCATAAAAAGCTGCATCCTGCTCTGACACAAAATTCTCCTGTGCCTGGTTTCCCTCATCCTTCAGACTTCCTCCTACGATCTGCTTTACCTTTCCATTATGTATATCTATGCAGGGACGAAATTTCATGATGATCCTCCTTTTCTTGCATTTGTAATTAAGTTGTAGCTATCCTGTATTTTGCTCACAAATTTATTGAAATCATATCACAAAAAGGCGTTGAATGAAACACCTCTCTTCATTCAACACCTTTTCATTTTACCTCTATTTTTTTATTATCTTCCATTCGCTGCATTATCCACAGCATCTCCAACATCTTCTACAGCGTTGCCCACACCTTCACCAACATCACGGACACCATCAGCTACTCCATCACCTAATTCTTCCACACCTTCTCCGAGAGCACCGGAAACGGAATTGTTATTGTCTGTCACATTATCACCGGGAACATCTGCATCTCCGGCAGTGCCTGCATCATCTGGTACTGCGGTATCAGCAGTTCCAGCTCCGTCTGCACCATTATTTACGCTGTCGCCCGCGTCATCCACCATGTTTTCATCCTCTGCAGTTCCATTCTCCACGTTATCCTTATCAATGGCGTCCTCATTTGCATTATTTTGAACCTCATCCGCTGCATTGTTATTGTCATTTCCACAGGCTGTAAGCATACATAATGTAAATACCAGCAAAGTACCTATGAGCATTCGTTTCATTTTTTTCATCTCATCTGTCTCCTTTTCTTATTTTCAGCTGAAAACACGTTACTGTCCACTTTCGCGAAAATGACCGTTCCGCCTGGCGGAACTCAGCCTGCGAACAGTAAACATTGCTGTATGCTCCTAATATGTACAGATGAGAAAGAAACTATTCTGGAAGAAATTTACATTTTAAAAATCCATCAATCCGGACATTTCCATTCTTCACTTATCACTGTTGTTTCCGCACGATCCTGCCGCTTTTGGAATTTCTCCACACGTCATGGGCTACCGCAATCTCTCCGCCCACCAGCACATAATCAAATCCTGTACAATACTGGTTTGGATTCTGGAAATCTGCATGAACATTTAACCGGTCCAGATGAAATACATTGATATCTGCGGGCATTCCTTTTTCCAGGATTCCCAGAGGAAGACCCAGAACATGCGCCGGTTTTGCCGTCATCTTATACACAGCATCTTCTATGGAAAAAATCTTTTTATCACGCACATAAGCGGTAAGCAGCTTCGGAAAAGCCCCGTAAACTCTGGGATGATATTTGCCCCCTGCGGGATAGATCGCATCTGAGATCAGATTTGCCCGGCTGTCTTTCAAAAAATACAGCATGTCCTCCTCTGAGGCAATGGTATCCAGCATGGTAACCTGGCAGCGCTCTTCCAGGAGAATGTCATACAGGGTATCATAAGGATCCTGTCCAAACTGCTCTGCGATCTTCGCAATAGACTGTCCTGCAAAGCTGCCGAATTTCTCCGTATGTAAAGTGCTGGCATAGATCATATCAAAGCCAGCCAGCTCCACAATGTTCTCAAAAATATCGGAAGGCTGCTTCAGCACCTTCGTAATCTCCTTCCTGCAAAACGGATCTGCCAGCCTTGCGCAGATTGCATCGGTACCGCCCTCCTGAAACTGTGGGGGAAGAAGATGTACCAGCTGGGTGGAACCAGTCAGATAGGGATACAGGTCAAAATCCACCTTCACGCCCCGCTCTGCCGCCTGGTCAAACAGCTTCAGGATTTTCACCGGAGTCCCGCCCCAGTTTTTCCGCCCGATACACTTCATATGGCTTACATGCAAGGGAATCTGCAGCTCTTCCGCCACGGAAATCACTTCCTGCAGAGCCAGCAGGATTCCATCTCCTTCATTTCGGATATGGGTGGTAATGGGAATGTCCGTCCCCTTCAAGGGCTGCAGTGCTTCCACAAGCCCATCTCTGTCATATTCAAATTCCGGGGCATAGGCAATTCCAAGGCTGATTCCAAGCGCTCCTGCTGACAGAGCTTCCTCCACAGCCTTCCACACCTGATGTAATTCTTCCTTGGAAAGCTTCCCGGAAGCATAGCCTTTTACACTGGCGCGGATGGTTCCATTTCCTGCAAGCATTCCAGTGTTGACGCTGCGCTTTTCTTTTCCAAGAGCTGACATGTAGGCGGACATGGTTGACATAATTCTAAGAGCAGCTATCTCGATTTCTTTCTCTGAAATTCCGCAAGACTCCTCTTTCTTTTTTGAGAAAAGTACACCTTCGGTATCATCTGTATTTTCATCTTTTCCCCAACGAAAATCCCCAGTCACACTGCTGAGAAATCTGGCAATCTCTTTCCCAAATTTCTCCCCGGCCGGAGCCACCGAAAGCCCACAGTTTCCATTCACAACAGTCGTCAGTCCCTGCCGGTTCAAAAGCTCATCATCCCCGTTTCCAAAGGCCTGCCAGTCTCCGTGTCTGTGAATGTCAAGGAAGCCGGGGGTTATATAACCACCGGCCGCATTCAAAACACGCTCTTTTGGAAAATCGGCTGGAATCTCCACATGAGTTCCCACTTCCGCAATTTTCCCATTTTCTATTACAAGATCTCCATGAAATGGCTTTTCCTTTTTCCCATTTACGATCCAGCCATCTTTGATTATGTAGTCCATCCCGAATTACCTTTCCTCAACTTTCCTGATAAACTGACGAATACGATCATTCTTCGGATGCTCAAAAAACTCTTCCGGAGGCGCATCCTCCACGATCACGCCATCTTCCATAAACAAAATCCGATCCGCTACTTCTCTGGCAAAATTCATCTCATGGGTGACAATGACCATGGATACTCCTTCCGCTGCTACTTTACGGATAACACTTAAGACCTCTCCAACCAGTTCCGGATCCAGTGCGCTGGTAGGCTCATCAAAAAGGATCACTTCCGGATTCATAGCCATTGCTCTTGCGATCGCAACCCTCTGCTGCTGGCCGCCGGAAAGATTCTTTGCCATTGCCTCTTCCCTGCCTTCCAGCCCAACCATTTTCAGCAAATCTTTTGCCTTTGCAATTGCCTCCTGTTTGGGAACTTTTTTCACATGGACCGGTGCCTCGATCACATTCTGCAGCACACTCATATGGGTAAAAACGTTAAATCTCTGGAAAACCATTCCAATATGCTGCCGCAGCTCATGCAGTGCCTGACCGGAATTCACAGGTTTTCCCATATAATCGATTTCGCCGCTGTCGTAGGTTTCCAGCTGGTTGATACACCGGAGAATTGTGGATTTACCAGAACCGCTGGGACCAAGGATTGCAATCTTTTCCCCTTTATGTATGTCAAAACCGATTTCCTTCAGCACCTGAAGATCCCCAAAGCTTTTGCTGATATTTTTTACACTTAAAATAACATCTTCTGCCATTTATGCCATCCTCCTTTCCAAAACTCCTGCAATCTGGGTAAATATAGTTGTCAGGATCAGATATAATACCGCAACAGCTATGTACGGCTCAAAATAGTGGAAAGAATTATAAGCGATCAGGGTTCCCTCTCTTGTCAGCTCTGTCAAAGTGATGGCGGACAAAATAGAGGTATTTTTGATGGTGGCAATAAACTGGTTTACAAGAGGAAGAATGCAGATCTTGGTTGCCTGTGGTGCCACAATTCGAAGCATTTCCAGATGCCAGGGCATTCCAAGTGCTTTGGCTGCTTCTCTCTGCCCCGGGTCAATAGCATGGATACCGGAACGGACAATTTCTGCAATGTATGCGCCTGTATTTAAAGACATGGAAAGCACACCTGCTGTCATAGCGCTGAAAGTAATGCCCAGGTTTGGCAAACCGAAATAGATCAGAAATGCCTGCACCATCAGCGGGGTTCCTCTCCAGATCCAGATGTACAGCTGTGCCAGTCTGGATACCACTTTTATATGGCTGTCCCTCATCAGCGCAAGCACAACGCCCAGAATCGTACCAAAAATAAGCGTGAGAACCGATATTTCCATCGTCACTGCGCATCCCTGGAGCAGTGATGTCATTTTGTCAAATACAAGTGACCATTTCAATGTTACCATACTATTTCCCCTGTGACCAGTAATTATAGCCGGTTTATCCTTTCTTCCTTACTTTTCCGGTATTACTGTTCACTCCGTGACCAGTAACGCGCTTCGCGATGCACAGAAAGACGAACCTTCTTGTGACAAGCACAAGAAGTAGCGTTTGCTGCGCAAACTTAATTCTCGGGTTTTCTGTGAACTTTGTTCACAAAAACACCTCGCGGAATGTTACCAGTGAACAGTAACTTTCCGGTTACTGTTCACTTTGTTCACAGCAACTTGTTTTCTGCATAGAAGTATATGCCTGTTTTATTCAGCGGTTTCCGCATCTTCTGCTGCAGCTGCTTCTTCTCCCTCACCGGAAGCATCGATCCATTTTGTCCAGAGTGTATCATAAGTGCCGTCTGCATAATACTCGTCAATACATTCATTGATAAATGCAAGAAGATCATCTTTTCCCTTCTGTACGGCAATGGCGTTCTCTGCGTGGGTAAATGGATCACACACGATTTTGGCACCTTCGTATTCCTGGGAAAGGATCTTCTGGTTCAAAAGGTCGTTTACCACAACGTCCACACGACCAGCCAGAAGATCTGATACACATCCTACTGTATCCTTGTACTGAACAATCTCATAGGAAACATCCGGATTCTCATCCAGAAAGCTCTGCACTACATTATAAGAAGTTGCGCCCTCTTTTACGGCAACCTTCAGACCATCGCAGTTATGCTATCCCAATTTCCAGCTTTACTAACGCAAAAAGGACCGCCCTGTGGCAGCCCTTTCTGCATGGCAGAAATGCGATATTGCATTTCTCTCTTATGAAGTTTCGGTACGTTATGGAAACAAGTGCAAAAATGCTTTATCAGCAAATACTCTGACCTGCCATACCATAAACGCAAAAAACGGAGCAAACTCTCTAAGTAGTTTGCTCCGTTGCAACTTATGATGGAATTATAGCAAACACATTGCTATCTGTAAATCCATAAATTCAGCAATTATTTTGTATGCATTTTACAATTTTTGTATATTTCTGTTAACCTTCGATCACGTTGCTCATATCATATCTTCCAGCTGGTTTTCCGGCAAGATATTTCGCTGCTTCTACAGCACCCTTGCCAAATACAGCCTTAGAATATGCTGTGTGCTTAAATTCGATCACTTCATCCGGTCCGGCAAAAATCACTTCATGCTCGCCAACAATAGAGCCTCCGCGAACTGCGGAAATACCGATCTCCTTAGCGTCACGTTTCTCTCTTCTCTGGCTGCGGTCATATACGTAATGATACTGGTTGTCCATTGCCTCGTTCAGACTATCTGCAAGGGCAAGAGCTGTTCCGCTTGGTGCATCCACTTTCAGGTTATGGTGCTTCTCTACAATCTCCATGTCAAAACCAGCTGCTGCCAAAACCTTAGCTGCATCCTGAACCAGTTTCAAAAGAGTATTGATTCCAAGGGACATGTTGGCAGATTTCAGAACGGCGATCTTTTTTGCACTCTCTTCTACTCTTGCAAGCTGCTCTTCACTTAAACCTGTGGTGCAAAGAACTACCGGCATATTTTTCTTCTCGCAGTAGTCCATCAGCTTATCAAAAGCCTTCGGGGAGGAAAAATCGATAACAGCATCTGCTTCCACCTGGCAATCGTCAATGTTTGTGAATACCGGATAGCTGTTTTTCCCCTGGTCTGCAATGTCGATTCCTGCTACGATCTGGGCATTTGCATCCTTCTCAACAATATTGGAAATAACCTGTCCCATATGACCGTTACATCCGTGCATGATAATTTTAACCATTTTATTTTTTCCTTTCTTACTGTAAATTAACGAGCTTGTAAAAATTATTTCAACAATATACGCGCTCTGTTTTTCTCTGCTTACATATTACAAAGAAATCCCGTCAGCCGCTGTCAGACAATATGCTGCCGCACACCAGAGCTGACAGGCTCTGTCCGGGATTTCAACATTATTTATGCAAGCTTAATTCCGTAATCAGCAAGAGCTTTTTTCAGTCTCTCCTCGTTCTCCGGCTCCATCTCACAAAGAGGCATACGGGTCGGTCCCACTTTCCAGCCCATCAGGTTCAGGGCAGTCTTAACCGGAATCGGGTTTACCTCGCAGAACAGTGCATTGATAAGAGGAACAGCCTCAAGCTGAAGTCTGGCAGCACCAGCAAGGTCTCCCTCCATAAATTTCATAACCATGTCATGTGTATTCTTCGGAGCAACATTGGATAAAACAGAGATTACTCCAAGTCCGCCAAGGGAAAGAATCGGAAGTACCTGGTCATCATTTCCGGAATAAAGCTCGAGAGCTCCGTCAGCCATGGACATCATCTTGGCGATCTGGGAAAGATCTCCGCTTGCAGCCTTGATTCCCACAATGTTCTTCACATTCTTCGCAAGAGCAACTGCTGTAGCAGGCTGGATATTGCAGCCTGTACGACTTGGCACATTATACATAATGATCGGAGTTTCCGGTACAGAATTGGCAATCTCTGTATAATGACGGATAAGACCCTTCTGGCTTGCCTTGTTGTAATATGGAGTCACGATCAGAAGTGCATCAGCGCCATAAGAAGCAGCTTCCTGCGACATCATGACTGCAGTCTCTGTGCAATTAGAACCGGTACCTGCAATAACAGGAACTCTTCCAGCTACCTTGTCAATTGCAAATTTGATGGTCTGGAGATGTTCTCCGTGTGTCAATGTAGAAGACTCGCCTGTAGTGCCGCAGATAACGATTGCATCTGTGCTGTTCGCAATCTGATATTCCAGAAGTTCTTCCAGTTTCTCATAATTTACCTTTCCATCTTCATGCATCGGGGTTACAATTGCAACGGCTGCACCTTTGAAAATTGCCATATTATTTCCTCCTATTCATCTTTATCATGAGTTCTGCTCTCTTCCAAGAGTGGTAATGGTAGTCACACTGTCCACATAATCCAAAATGCCAGGGTCTACCCGATTTCCTGTAAGTATCAAATGCATAGATTCGTCCTTCTGTTTCAAAAGCCCGACAACCATATCAACAGTAGCAATATGCTTATCCAGAAGTCCCAGAATTTCATCCAGTACCAGGAAATCACATTCCTGTGTAGCAATCACTTTACGGGCAAAATTTAAACCATTGAGAATATTGCGCTCCTCTTCAACCTGCTCTTCCTCATTCAACTGGTCGTAACAGGTCTCCATCTTTTCGAAGCGGAAGATCTTGATATCCAGCTGATCCAGTTCTTCCAGAAAGTCCAGCTCGCGCCGTTCATTTCCTTTCAGGAACTGAATGATGATCACACTTTTGCCCTGAGAAGATGCCCGCAGTGCCTGACCAATTGCCAGTGTGGTCTTACCTCTGCCATTTCCGCAATATACTTCTGTTATTTCTTTTTCCATACTGATTCCTCTTATTGTTAAAAATAATGTTACCGTCTGCCATAGATCAATAACATTCCTCGCAATGCCGTCTCCGCAAATGATACCATTCATTCAGATATCGCGCTTTGCAAATAGAAACCGCAAACTGCGCCATTTTTAATATGCTTATATTACCGCAAAACCAGCAGAAATGCAAGCAGAAGAAACTTGGAGAAAAATTGGGCTGGCTGCCTTCCATAAAGCAACTAGCAGACCATGGCGTATTTCCCGCCACTGCAGTTGGTTTACACATACTCCAGCTTGCTCACCGATACCTCATAAGCGATTCTCTTCTGTGTCTCATTTTCCCCGATTCGCTTCATGTATTCCCTGCTTTGGATCCTGCCCCAGATCAGTACATGACCGCCCACTTCAAAGGCTGAAGCATAGCGGGCATTTCGTCCCCAGCAAATACACGGTATGTAATCTGATTTTCCATAAGGTCGGTTCACTGCAAGAAGCAGATCGGCAATCTCTCTTCCCAGCGGTGTTTTCCGGTAAACAGGCGGCTTACAGATATATCCGTCCAGGAAAATCTGGTTTACCGGTGCCAGAGAATCCTCTTCTTCCAGAAATTTTAATTCCCGTGCAAATGCGGAAAGCACCAGCCGGTTGTGTTTTTCTTCATGACGGTTATAGGAACGGAACTGTCCGTGAATTTCCACATACTGTCCCACGTAATCCTGGGTAACGTCCACCAGCCTTTCAGATACCATCACCGGAATCCTGTCTTCAGAATCGCTAAGCCTCTTTACCAGAAGATCCATGGTATAAAATCCTTCTCCGTAAACCTGGTGGCTGAATGTGAAACCTGTAACGATTTTTCCCGTGATGGAAACCTGATTGTTTTCAATAATTTTATCTGCCATGTTGTAGTTCTCCTTCCTTATTTTCACTTTTTTCTGCAGACATATAATACTTGTCTTACTTGTTGGTCTATAATATCTATGAGAAAATCACCCTGTTTAGAACCAGAAATTTAAAATATTTTTTTCATAGAAATTCAAAAATTTTTTTTCAACACCTTGTAATTCGCGAAAAATGTGGTAAACTGAGGTTTTGGACAATATAAAGAAGAAACTACATTAATATGGAAAGAAAGAGGCAGAATCCCTCTGCCCGATAAAGAAAGGATTTCGATTTTTATGAAGACGAAACGCGAAGATGTACGTAACGTAGCCATCATTGCCCACGTTGACCATGGTAAAACCACTCTGGTAGACCAGCTTCTGAAACAGAGCGGTGTTTTCCGTGCCAATCAGGAGGTTCAGGAACGTGTCATGGACTCCAACGATATTGAGAGAGAGCGTGGTATCACAATTCTCTCCAAGAACACAGCAGTTCATTACAAAGACACAAAGATCAACATTATCGATACCCCAGGACATGCTGACTTCGGCGGCGAGGTTGAGCGTGTACTGAAAATGGTAGACGGCGTTATCCTTCTGGTTGACGCTTTCGAAGGCGCTATGCCTCAGACCAAATTCGTTCTGAAAAAAGCTCTTGAGCTGGATCTGCACGTAATCGTCTGCATTAATAAGATAGACCGTCCAGAAGCAAGGCCAGACGAGGTTGTTGACGAGGTTCTGGAACTTCTTATGGATCTTGGTGCTTCCGATGAGCAGCTCGACTGCCCATTCCTCTATGCATCTGCAAAAACAGGACACGCTGTTCTGGATCTGAAGGATACACCAGAGAACATGGAGCCGCTGTTTGAGGCTATTCTGAAATACATTCCGGCTCCGGAGGGAGACCCGGATGCAGACACACAGGTACTGATCAGTACCATTGATTATAACGAATATGTTGGACGTATCGGCGTTGGTAAGGTTGAGAGCGGCACTATTGCCGTAAACCAGGAGCTTACTCTTCTGAACCACCACGATCCGGACAAAAAACAGAAGGTTAAGATCAGCAAGCTTTATGAGTTTGACGGTCTGAATAAAGTTGAGGTAAAAGAGGCAACTATCGGATCAATTGTTGCAATTTCCGGTATTGCTGAAATTCATATCGGAGATACCCTTTGCGGCGGAGATAACCCGGAGGCAATTCCATTCCAGAAGATTTCTGAGCCGACTATCGCCATGAACTTCCTGGTAAATGACAGCCCGCTTGCAGGACAGGAGGGTAAATACATCACCTCCCGTCATCTCCGTGACAGACTTTACAGAGAGTTGAACACAGATGTCAGCCTTCGCGTAGAAGACACTGAGACAACTGAGTGCTTTAAGGTTTCCGGACGTGGTGAGCTTCATCTTTCCGTTCTTATTGAGAATATGAGACGTGAGGGATATGAATTTGCAGTCAGCAAGCCAGAGGTACTTTACAAAATTGATGAACGTGGCAAGAAATTAGAGCCAATGGAAATTGCCTACATTGATGTTCCGGAGGAATTTTCCGGTACCGTTATCCAGATGCTCAGCGAGCGTAAGGGTGAACTGCAGGGAATGAGCACTGCAAGCGACGGTTCCGTTCGTCTTGAGTTCCACATTCCTTCCCGTGGACTGATTGGTTTCCGAGGAAATTTCCTTACTTCCACAAAGGGAACTGGTATTATCAATACTATTTTTGATGGCTATTCTCCATATAAGGGAGATTTCCAGTATCGTAAACAGGGTTCCCTGATTGCTTTCGAGGGCGGCGAGGCTGTTACTTATGGTCTGTTTGCAGCTCAGGAGCGTGGTACTTTATTTATCGGACCTGGTGCAAAGGTTTACAGTGGTATGGTTATCGGACAGAATGGCAAGGCAGAGGATATCGAGCTGAATGTCTGCAAGACCAAGCATCTGACCAATACTCGTTCCTCTTCTGCTGATGAGGCACTGAAACTGACTCCGCCAAGAGTTCTCAGTTTGGAGCAGGCTATTGAGTTTATCGATACAGATGAGCTTCTGGAGGTTACTCCAAGCAGCCTTCGTATCCGTAAGAAGATTCTGGATTCCCGTGATCGTAAGAGAGCTTCTATTAAGAAAAATGCGTAAGGGATTATAAGAAAATAGAGCAGATAGATCTTAGGTTGAGTAAGATTTATCTGCTCTTTTGTATAATTGCGATTTAGTGAGTTGGTCGTTATTCCGGACGCGATTTCACAATGTATATTCACCGCCGCGCGTCCAGGTGTTCCGGCAAGCTAATGACTTACGGAGACTAAGACGCTCAGAAAAGCCTTCGCGCCTAAGTCTCCGTAAGTCATGGATCTCGCCTCCACTAAAACCGCTCCTAAAATGCGCGGCTTGCGAATATACATTGCAAAATCGCTGGTTACTGGAAAGGCAAGCCCTTACAATTCTTTTTTTAGTTTATAGAAGTCCTTCACAGCCTTCCAGCCAATTTTCACAATCTTCTTCACATTAATGGAATTAGTTCCGCCCTGTCTGGGTTTGAAGGTGATTTCAATGAATTTAACTTTCTCTTTGTAATGGACGAAGTATGTTGTAAACATAATGTTGGGGATGTTGAAATCTTCTGGGAGTTTGTCGATATATTTGGCTACCAGGCTGGATTTCATCAGGCGGTACGGCGCATTGGCGTCGGAAACTTTTACACCGAAGATCATTCTCAGCAGAAAGCATACAACATTCTCTACGAATTTTCTGGATTTTCCGTCGCCACGTACAGCGCGGCTGCCGATTATTGCATCATACCGGCCCCTCTGGTTCCAAAATGGCTCGAATTCGTCTGGATTGGTCTGACCGTCGGAATCAGTCTGGAAAATATAATCGGCTTTCTGCCGGATGGCGTAGCGATATCCATAAAGTACTGTAGGACCGTGACCGCCGTTTGGTTTATCCAGTGGGACAAGAAGGGGTCTTGTAGCGGCACATTTCTGCAGAAGTTCGTAGGTGTTGTCTTTACTTCCATCGTTAATAATCACCAGTCTGGAATTTCCCTCGTCGTTATGACGTTCCACTACTGGGTACCACTGGTCAATGGTTTTCTCAATATTCTCCGATTCATTATATGCCGGAATTACGATATATAAACTGGACATAACTTCCTCCCATTTACTGATTTTTCAAACAGGCTTTAAGCTTTAACAGCATATCTTTAACCGTACTTTATATATCATATTGTAACTGTTCAGTACCTTCACTGCTACACGCTTCGCGGTACACAGAAATCACGCTTTCAGCCCAAATTCTTCTGCTAATTTTCCAAACTGGGGCAAAGAGTTCATAATCGTGTCATACGATACACAATAAGCCAGTCTTACATATCCAGGGCAGGCAAAGGAGCTTCCTGGCACCATAAGGATATTGTATTTTTTGCCAGCTTCGCAGAAGGCTTTTTCATCTGTAACTGGAGATTTCACGAATAAATAAAACGCTCCCTGTGGCTTGATACATTCAAATCCCAGTTCTTTCAGTCCATTGTAAAGAGCAAGGCGGTTCTTGTCGTAAGCTGCCACATCTACCTCTGCATCTACGCATTTCGCGATTACTTTCTGGATCAGGGATGGAGCATTTACGCAGCCGATAGTACGATTAGCAATGGCTGCTGCTGCGATCAGTTCCTCGCTTCCGTCTGCCTCGTCTGGAATAACCAGATAACCGATACGCTCACCTGGAAGAGAAAGGGATTTGCTGTAGGAATAGCCTACGATTGTATTTGCATAATATTTTGTCAGATAGGGTACCTGTACGCCGTCATAGGCCAGTTCTCTATATGGCTCATCAGAAATCAGGTAAATCACTGTGCCAAATTCTTTCTGCTTCGCTTCCAGAATTGACGTAAGTTTCCTGATTGTTTCTTCTGAATAAACAACTCCAGTCGGATTGTGAGGAGTATTCACAATGACAGCACGGGTCTTCGGTGTGATTTTCTCCTCAAATTCCTTCAGATTCGGCTGGAATGTGGTAGTATCCGGTGAGATTTCCACAAGATTGCCGTCATAATTGCGTACATATGCACCATACTCCAGAAAATAAGGTGCAAAAACGATCACCTCTTCTCCAGGATTCAGGATTGTCTTAAATGCTACGTTCAATCCGCTGGCTGCACCAACTGTCATGATCAGATTTTTTGCTGCAAAAGAAGTGCCAAATCGACGGTTCAGGGACTCTGCAATTGTCTGGCGAACATCCTCGAATCCTGCATTGCTCATATAGCCATGGAGAACTGTCGGTTCTTCCTCATTTACCAGATCAATAATGGCCTGACGAACACAATCCGGTGCGGGAACGCTTGGATTTCCAAGGCTGAAATCAAATACATTTTCCGGTCCGTAAATCGCGCGAAGGCGATTGCCTTCCTCGAACATCATACGGATTGCAGAATTGTTTTTTACATATGGTTTCATTTTTTCTGCTATCATTTTATGTCACTCCTCTTTTGCTTATTTCTTATTAAGATTTCTCTATTATTTCGTCTTATTTTTCCCAAATATAATCCATCCTACAAGTCCCAGCACCAGCAGACTCACAATCATCCACACGGTCAGCACAACCGGTCCCTTCGGGCTGAACATATCATAATATCCTTTCAGATAAATCACAACTACAATCGCCGGAATCACATACAGCATGTATTTCTGTACGTTTGCAGGGAATTTCAGCCCTTCTCCGGTATCCGCCTCTTTAATAAAGCGCTTCCAGCCCCAGCCATATTTGGACACGCAGAACATTACAAATACTACAGAACCCAGTGGAAGAATATTATTGGATACAATGAAATCTTCCAGATCCATGATGTTCGTTCCTGCTCCAAGCGGCTGTATTCCTGACAAAATGTTGAAGCCAAATACTGCCGGCAGAGAAAGAAGGATCATTGCCACCATGTTGACTATAACAGCTTTTCCACGGCTCCAGCCTTTTCTGTCCATTGAATAGGATATAATATTTTCAAAGACCGCAATTACAGTAGACAGGGAGGCAAAGGACATAAACAGGAAAAACAGAGCTCCCCAGATTTTCCCTCCTGTCATCTGGTTAAATACATTAGGCAATGTAATAAATACAAGTCCCGGGCCTGCTCCTGGCTCCACACCAAATGCGAAGCATGCCGGAATAATGATCAATCCTGCCATCAATGCGACAAAGGTATCCAGAATCGTAATATGCAGAGATTCTCCCAGAAGGGATCTATCCTTTCCAAGATAGCTTCCGAAAATCGTCATAGAGCCTGCACCAATACTTAATGTAAAAAATGCCTGCGACAGTGCCCCAAAGATCACATTTCCGATTCCGATCTCGGCCATAGCGGCAAAATCCGGCACCAGGTAAAATTTCACTCCCTCCATCGCTCCGTCAAGCGTAAGCGAATGAACCGCAAGCACTACGATCAGCGCCAGAAGACATATCATCATTACTTTTGTGATTTTCTCCAGGCCACGCTGCACTCCCAAAGAGCACACTCCGAAGGATAAAACAACTACAATGATCATCCA
The DNA here is from genome assembly GCF_015551645.1 of Ruminococcus sp. D54t1_190329_F1. Taxonomy (NCBI): domain Bacteria; kingdom Bacillati; phylum Bacillota; class Clostridia; order Eubacteriales; family Oscillospiraceae; genus Ruminococcus; species Ruminococcus sp. D54t1_190329_F1. The sequence continues at coordinate 40,164 of NZ_JADNDC010000030.1, read as the reverse complement.
TAAAGTCATTGTACCAGCTGAATCCTGAAGTCCTGTAAAATAGTCTGCCACCTGTGCAGAATCTTTCCCGTCCAGTTTGCCGGCTGCCATTGCATAACAGTAGTAAAGCATCCATCCTGCAACCATGGTGTAGAACATCATCAGCACATAGTTGGAAACCATGCTCATGTAGCTGAAATTATGGAAGTTGGCGCCCTCCGGTTCCAGGTCGTGAAATGCCCTTGCCGTGCTTTTACGGCTTGCACGTCCTACTGCGAATTCACATACCAGTACTGGCAATCCCAACAAAACCAGAAATATCAGGTAAATCAGAATAAATGCCGCTCCACCATATTTTCCCGCCATATACGGAAACTTCCACACGTTTCCAAGTCCAATGGCGCATCCTGCAGAGACCAGGATAAATCCCAGCCGTGATCCAAAGGTTTCTCGTTCTTTCAAATCGTCCCCCTTGTTTTCTTTTTCATTTTATAGTGCCTGGCAGCTGCACCTTCCAGGCTTTGTTTTTGTTGGAAAGTAATAAAAAGGACCGGTTATATCCAGCCCTTTTTCATATTTTTCCTGATATCTTATTGTAACGCGCCCACACTTTTATGTCAACGCTTTTATGTGATGGAAATTTGACGTTTTAAAGTCGAAAATAAATCATTGGTGATAATTTACGATTTTTTCGCAGTAACAGAGACCAATGTATTGGTGTCCGCAAACTTTTATACATAAAAAGAACAGTCTCACCTTAAACACCATTTTCCAGGCAAAACTGTCCTCTTTCATTATTCCTTAACTTTTCACACTAAGTCTCACCAGCGCCCTCTGCAGCTTGGCTTCTACGATCTTGTATTCCTTATCGGAAAGTCCACCCTGGGCCAGCTTTTCCTGGGCACGCTCTTTGGCTTTTCCAGCGCGGTCGGCGTCGATGTCCTCCTGCCATTCCCAGGTGGTTGCAAGAAGACTGCAATTGCCATCCATTACGGTGAGCATGCCGCCGATGCAGGCTGCACTGCGGCTGGTGCCATTCTCCAGTATCACATGGGCCTCGCCCATTCCAAGAGCGGTACAGAAGTTGCAGTGTCCTGCCAGGATTGCCAGATCACCGGTAATGCTGCGGCACACAATGCGCTGCACCTCTCCCTCAAAAAGCAGGCCGTCGGGGGTACCGATTCTAAGGGGAAATGTCCTCATAGGCAGCCTCCTTTACTGATTCTGGTTATTTTTTGCTTTCTCAAATACATCGTCAATAGTTCCGGCAAACAGGAAGCAGCTCTCTGGAATACTGTCGCACTCGCCATCCAGGATCATCTTAAATCCACGGAGAGTCTCTTTCAGCGGAACGTACTGTCCCGGCATACCTGTAAACTGCTCTGCTACAGAGAAGCTCTGTGACAGGAATCGCTGCACCTTACGCGCGCGGCTTACTGTCAGCTTATCCTCTTCTGAAAGCTCATCCATACCCATAATTGCAATAATATCCTGCAGTTCTTTATAACGCTGCAGAACTCTCTGTACTGCACGTGCAATCTCATAATGCTCCTGTCCAACTACCTCCGGGGAAAGGATACGGCTGGTGGAATCAAGCGGATCCACTGCCGGATAAATACCCTGGCTGGCGATCTCACGGGAAAGTACGGTGGTCGCATCCAGATGGGTAAATGTAGTAGCCGGAGCCGGGTCTGTAAGGTCATCGGCAGGTACATAAACAGCCTGTACAGATGTGATGGAACCCTTTCTGGTAGAAGTGATACGCTCCTGAAGGGCACCCATCTCAGTAGCCAGAGTTGGCTGATAACCTACAGCGGAAGGCATACGTCCAAGAAGTGCGGAAACCTCTGAGCCAGCCTGTGTAAAACGGAAAATATTATCAATGAAAAGAAGCACGTCCTGATTCTTCACATCACGGAAATACTCTGCCATAGTCAGTCCGGAAAGACCAACTCGCATACGTGCTCCCGGCGGCTCGTTCATCTGACCATAAACCAGTGCAGTTTTGTCGATAACGCCGCTTTCCTTCATTTCATTGTAAAGGTCATTACCCTCACGGGTACGCTCTCCAACACCTGTAAATACGGAAAGTCCGCCGTGTGCTGTGGCAACATTGTGGATCAGCTCCATAATAAGAACTGTTTTGCCAACACCAGCACCTCCGAACAGACCGATCTTACCACCTTTTGCATAAGGGCAGATCAGGTCAACAACCTTGATACCGGTCTCCAGGATCTCAGTTGCCGGCATCTGCTCCTCATAGGATGGTGCCGGACGGTGGATTGCCCAGTGCTCTTTCGTCTCTGGTGCCGGAAGATTATCTACCGGATCACCAAGAAGATTAAATACTCGTCCAAGGCACTCTTCTCCAACTGGAACCTTGATGGGTTCACCAGTATCTACAGCCTTGGTTCCTCTTACCAGACCATCGGTGGAATTCATGGCGATACAGCGTACCGTATTATCCCCGATCTGCTGAGCAACCTCTGCTGTGAGCTTTGTGCCTTCATGATCAATTTCGATGGCATTGAGAAGTGCCGGCAGCTCGTCATGCCCGAACCGGATATCCAGTACCGGACCGATTACCTGCACCACCTCGCCAATGTGTTTTTCGCTCATTTAGCAGTCTCCTTATAACATACTATGCGATGGGTCATACACCCTCCGCACCTCCAACAATCTCTGTGATCTCCTGCGTGATGCTTGCCTGACGTGCCCGGTTGTAATGCAGATTCAGCTTCTCGATCATTTCCTCGGCATTGTTGGTCGCAGCCTCCATGGCGGTACGTCTTGCAGCCAGCTCACTGGCTACGCTCTCGCAAACCGCACCATAGATCAAACCAGCCAGATACTCCGGAACGATGGCATCAAATACTTCCGACGCATCCGGCTCATACAGAATCAGATTCCGGATGCTCTTTGTATCCTGTTTATCTGTCAGGTCCTTCAGAGGCAGCACCGGTATCGCCGATGGCTGCTGGGAAAGCACGGAAACAAACTTTGTGTAACAAAGATCAATGTGTCCAAATTCTCCCTTCTTAAATTCCCCGCAGAGCAGATTCGCCATCTCAAAGCAGTCTGCAACAGAAACATCGGCAATTTCACCAAAGCTTTCTGTAACACAGGCAAATCCATTTCGCTTCGAATACTCCACAGCCTTTTTCCCAATGGGAAGAACCAGGAAATCCTGATTCAAAGAGGCTGCTTCCAGACATTTAAACAAGTTGGTGTTATATCCGCCAGCCAGACCACGGTCTCCGGCGATCAGCACATAGCAGCGCTTCTCATTCCCGGATTCTCTGGCATATACAGAGGAAAAATCTGTATTCCCCCGGGCAATATCCACAAGGGTCTGATGCATGGTCTCAAAATAAGGCCGGCAGACTTCCGCCCTTTCTTTTGCTTTACGCAGTTTGGAGGATGCTACAAGTTCCATTGCCTTGGTAATCTGCATAGTGCTCTGCACACTTTTGATCCGCAGCTTTACCGCTTTCATGTTTGCAGCCATAAAAAGTCCTCCTTGTCACAATTTATTTCTCAGGTCTTGTATTTACAAAATTCTCAGTATACTGTTCCAATGCGCCCTTCAGCTTCTCTTCTGTCTCCGCAGATAATGCACCTGTGGAACGGATTTCCTGCATTGCAGCAGCACCCTGTGCATCACTGTCAATCCAGGTATAAAGACCAGCTTCATAGGTTCTTACATCCTCTGTAGCAACCCTGGAAAGGATTCCCTTGGTTACTGCATAAAGGATAGCTACCTGCTTCTCAACTGGAACCGGCGCATTCTGGTTCTGCTTCAGAACCTCCACAATACGGGCTCCCTGCTCCAGTCTGGCCTTGGTATCTGCATCCAGATCAGATCCAAACTGAGCAAAGCTCTGCAGCTCTCGATACTGGGAATAAATCAGCTTCAAAGTACCGGCAACCTTCTTCATTGCCTTGATCTGTGCATTTCCACCAACTCGTGATACGGAAATACCAGGGTTTACAGCCGGCATAACACCGGAATGGAACAGCTCTGTCTCCAGGAAAATCTGTCCGTCTGTGATGGAAATAACGTTAGTGGGAATATATGCGGAAACGTCTCCTGCCTGTGTCTCGATGATCGGAAGTGCAGTCAGGGAACCGCCGCCGTGTGCCTCATCCAGTCTTGCGGCACGCTCCAGAAGTCTGGAATGGAGATAGAAAACATCTCCAGGATATGCCTCACGTCCCGGTGGACGACGGATCAGCAGGGAAAGTGCACGATAAGCAACCGCATGCTTACTTAAATCATCGTAAATGATAAGTACATCTTTTCCCTTATACATAAAATATTCACCCATTGCACATCCGGAATACGGTGCAATGTACTGCAGCGGGCTGGCTTCTGAAGCAGTAGCCGCTACAACGATGGTATAATCCATAGCGCCATTTCTTGTAAGAGTCTCAACCAGGGAAGATACGGTGGAACGCTTCTGACCAATTGCAACATAGATACAGATCACGTCCTTCCCCTTCTGATTGATAATAGTATCTGCTGCCAGAGTGGTCTTACCAGTCTGACGGTCACCGATGATCAGCTCACGCTGACCTCTTCCAATGGGAACCATGGAGTCAATTGCCTTAATACCGGTCTGCAGAGGCTGGTTAACGCCCTGTCTCTCGCAGATACCTGGTGCCGGGCTCTCAATCGCCCTGTATTCACTTGTCACTACAGGTCCTGCACCGTCAATAGGCTGTCCAAGGGCATTTACAACTCGCCCGATCATAGCCTCACCAACCGGAACGGATACCACCTTTCCGGTGCGCTTTACGGTCTGACCTTCGCCAATACCGGAATCATCCCCAAATAAAACGATAGAAACACTGTTTTCTTCCAGGTTCTGCGCCATTCCGAAGCTTCCGTCCTCAAACTCAAGAAGCTCTCCTGCCATACAGTTGATAAGACCGCTGGCTCTTGCAATACCATCACCAACCATAAGAACCGTACCGGTCTCATTCTGTTTGATAGCGTTATCGTAGTATTTGATCTGACTGCGGATGACTTTTGAAATTTCTTCAGGTTTAAGCTGCATTTTCTCTATCCATCCTTATACTATAAGCTCGTTTAATTTCCTGGAAAGATCATCCAGACGGCTCTTTACTGTACCGTCCAGCTGTCTGCCCTCCAGTTCCACTTTAAGACCTGCAAGCACTGTAGGATCTGTCTTCTGGGTCAGGGTAACGGTCTTACCGCTTATCTTCTCCAGCTTGTCCTTAAGCGCTGCCATCTGCTCATCTGTCAGTGCAACCGCGCTGGTCACCACTGCAGTGGCAATGTTATGGTCCACATTGTACCGCCGTGTAAATTCCTCACAGCATCCGGAATACTCTCCCAGGATTCCGCGCTCACACAGCAGTTTCAGAAAATTCACCAGATACCGTTCTGCTTCTGTTCCAAATGCAGTATCAAGAAGTTTTGTCCTCTCTTCCTTCGGGATCGAAGGCTCTGACAACAATTTCACATAATCGGGATTCTCCCGGAAAAGCTGCCGGATTGTCTGCATCTGCTCCAGCACAGTGTCGGTAAGCTGTTCTTCAGCAGCAAGATCATACATGCTGCTGCCATATAATCTGGCAATCTGCGTCATGATGCCTCACCTACATTCGAAATAAACTCGTCGATCAGTTTCGCGTGATCCTCTTCTTTGATCTCACGCTCGATCACCTTGCCGGCAATCTCCATTGCCATGCCGCCGATCTCATTCTTCACCTCATTGACAGCTTTTCGTTTCTCCTGTGCAATGTCGCTCTCAGCCTTCTCTTTCATAGCACGGGCTTCCTGGGCTGCACTTTTCAGGATCTCCTCACTCTGGAGGGAAGCTGTCCTCTGTGCCTCTGTGACAATATCACTGGCCTTTGCTTTGGCCTGCTGCATATTCTGTTCATACTCTGTCTTCATGGCAAGAGCTTCTTCCTTCGCCTTTGTAGCATCCTGGATTTCGGCATCTGCCATTGATCTTCTCTTCTGAAGCATTTCATTGACAGGCTTAAACAAAAATCTTTTTATCAGATACATTTGAAGAAAAAGATTGCAGATCTGTGCGATAAACGTCCACGGCACAATTCCTACAAGTTCCTGTACCTGCATGTTCTAACCTCCTGTTGTAACTGCTACCATTCATACCGTTCCAGTATCTTACCAGTATAGAAACCAGCTGCTTTGGTGCCGTCTCTATGGAGCTTCCATAACAGCGGTCTGTGAATGGTAACGCCTGTGATACTTGTCCTTAATTATCCAAGGAACTTCATGAAGGTACCAGGTGCAACAAAGATCAGAAGCAGACCGGTTACGAAACCGTAAATACCTGTAGTCTCTGCGATCGCACAACCAAGAAGCATGGTAGAGGTTACATCACCTTTACACTCTGGCTGACGTCCGATTGCTTCCAGAGCTTTTGCAACTGCGTTACCTTCTCCAATACCAGGTCCGATACCTGCGATCAGTGCAAGACCAGCACCAATTGCACAACCAGCCAGTGCGATACCTTTTGCCAATACTGTAAAATCCATAATCAAATCCTCCTGTTATTTATGATTTCTCTTGTTAAAAATTCAATTTATCCGAAAACTGCAAAATATTTTCTGCATTTTCCGATTTTCTGCCCACTTCGTGAACATCCGCCTTCTTTACGCTATTCTTCTGCTGCATTTGCTATATACATAACAGTCAGCATACAGAAAATAAATGCCTGCATGATTCCGGAAAACCAGTCAAAATAAACTGACATAATTGCCGGAATACCAACGTCCAGGAATGGGATCTTCGACAAAACATCTCCCACAATACCCGGAATCAATCCAAACAGTTTGGAGCTTGCCAGCGCCAGCGCTGCATAGATCAAACCATTGATAACTACACCGGAAAGAATATTTCCAAAATGACGGCACGCCATACTGATCGGTGTGGCGATCTCAGAAAGAATATTAAATGGTGTCATAATAGGGATCGGAGTTGTAAATCCCTTCATATATCCACCGAAACCATTTGTCTTGATCTTCTGTGCCGTGATCATGGTAAATACAACAACTGCCCATGCAGCTTCTGTGGAAAGATCTGCTGTAGGGCTTCGCAGTCCTACAAGGCTGATCAGGTTGGATACCACACTGGTGGCAAAAAGCGCCGCCACAAAAGGAATCATATAGCTGAATTTCTCACCCATATTTCCGATGACGAACTTATTTGCTGTCTCCACCAGAAGTTCAGCCACAGCCTGTCTCCTGGATATTTTCTCCACTTTCAGATCATGTGTCAGCCAGATACAAAGTCCTGTGATCAACAGCATAACCAGCCAGCTTACAACCAGAGTCTCCGTGATCTGGAATTTCCCCAGGATGGGAATCTCGAACGGAAACGTATAGAATATCCTGCCACCGGTTATTTCGATATCCATGTACTCTCACCTCCTGTCATTATAAATTTGTAACTGTTCCGTACCACATCTGTCACACACTTCGCGGAGCAGTACCTGCTGAATAGTTACATAAAATTGTATATATCATTATGCGGCCTTCCTCCCCCCAATGATTCCAACTGTCTTGATCACAATGTTTGGAAAAAGCAATGGTAAGATTCCGGCTACAAACTGAAAACAGGGAACCGCAATCGCCAGAACGCCCCAGATAAGCTGAAGCATCATTCTCTGACTATAGCTGGCCTTCATCTTCGCTGCAGCCTGTTTATCGTCCTCCATGGAAACTATCTTCTGAACGGTCAGTCCCATAAGGAAAAAGTTCAGTACTGCCACCATCCCGCCGATAAATCCGGCGAGAAGCACTGTATAATCAAACGGAATCTGCTCCGGCACTGCCAGATGTCCGATTCCAAATACAGCCCACATCAGGACTACGCATACAAATGTACCAATCGCCACCTTCTTCGTCTCTTTCCTCACTGCCGGCTGCACATCTGCAAACATTTTGCTCATACAAATCTCCCTTCTGAAACGTGTTTGAAAAAGGTTTTCTGCAAAATGTACGTCACACTTTGCAGGAATGATTCCTCAAACACACTCTAATGATGTCTGTTAAATGAAACTTTATTCTTCTTTTTCTCTTTCTCTTTCTTCTGATGTCCGGTTACGGACAGGTAAAGCTTATAGGCTACTGTAAAGGAGCCTCCCAGTCCGAAAAAAAAGCCAGGAATAAAAATCCATTCTCCTATTCCCAGGCTGGTACTCATCCACCAGCAGATCAGCAGGCACAGAAGCAGAGGAGTGATAAAGGATAAACTAAATTGACTAAGCAAAGTCATATTCTTGATAATATCTCCCCATTTTTTCATAAAAGCCTCCTGTCGCAAGTCTCATTTTATAGACAGATTTTAACACAATTCAGTGTGGATAGCAACTTTTTTTGTGCATATTATTTAAAAATTGGCTTCTATTTTATTGCATATCGTCAATTTTTTCACACTTCAAAAAGTAATTACATGCTACCAAATTCTTGTTATTTTGTCGTTATACAATTGTTAAACATTGACTAAAATTCAGACACTGCAGGTAGTATTGTCTAGAATGTGTTTGAAACAGGCTCTAGAGCGTGTTTGAAAAAGGCTTTCTGCAAGATGTACTTCACAATTTGTGGGAGATTTGTCCGATTGAGGGCGGCGTAGCGGGCTACGTCGACTGAAAGAGGGCAAAATATACCGCAAAGTGGGGCGTGCAGATTGCGGGAATGATTTTTGAAACACGCTCTAGCTGCAATATCCTTTGATATGCAAAAAACCGCCTTGTATCAGCATTCCCATTCCTGGTAAATTCATGCTGTACAAAGCAGTTTCTCTTTCATAGTTTCTTATGAACCGCTCTATCTTATTTTAGAGTGTATTTGTAAAATCATTCTCGCAATCTGCACGCCCCGGTTTGCAGCATATTTTGCCCAAATTCGTAGAGCGTGTTTGTGAAATCATTCCTGAAAATTATGACGTGCCTCTTATGAAAGCTGTTTTAATTTGCATACAAATAAGAACTGTATGTAGGATCATCAATGTTTGAGGAATCAATCCATGCCGGGTCGATACGCACATTCCGCTTGATTTCCACACTCTTCTTTGGTGCTGTAGTCAAAAGTGCTGTCCAGATGGTCTGATATCCCATCGCGTAAGGCTGCTGGGAAACCACGCCGACCTCTTTACTATTCCAGATAGCCTCCTGTTGTTTCGCTGTGGCATCCACACCAACCATCACAATGGAATCCTTTGTCTCATCCTTTTTCATGTCCAGATACAGATCGGCAATATCTGCATTATCGCAGAAAACACCGTCCAGCTGCGGATATTTGTCAAGAACCTCCTGCATGGCAGCTGTCATATCATCTACCTGATCCTGATAAACAATCTCCACAACTTCAATATCCGGATAATTGGTGATATAATTGGTAAAACCGCTTACACGTTCCTGAATGCTCTGCGTCTTTTCCTGCGCAGAAAAGACTGCAACCTTACCCATTTTTCCGATGGCTGTGGCTAATCTATACGCAGCGATTTCGCCCACCCTGGTATTATCCGTACCACGAAATGCACGGACCATCTTGCTGTCTGTAACACCAGAGTCAAATGCCACAACCGGGATTCCATTCTCCTTGGCAGCTTCCAGCTGCGCCTGAAGGGAATCCATATCGCTGGCAGAAACACAAAGTACATCCGGATTCTCTGCAATTACCGCATCTATGGTATTTACCTGGCTCTCCACATCTTTCTCATCGCTGGCGCCTTCAAAGGTCATGGTCACCTGATCTTCTTTCTTGAAGCCATATGCCTCGTTTACATCGGCAATTGCCTGCTCCATTCCTTTCTTAACCAGTCCCCAGAACTCTCCGCTTGTACTCTTGCTTACAACTGCCACCCGGGATCCTGCCTGGAGTTCTACAGATGTATCAATTTCAGGAATAAGAGGATCCTTTTCTTCCTGGGCTTCTTCTGTGGATTCCGTAGTCTGCCCGTCAGAAACCAGTGGCGCGATCACTTTCTCCACTTCTTCTTTCTTACAGCCTGTGAAGGTGCATAATGCAGCCAGAACAACAGCAGGTATCACTGCTACTTTTTTCATTTTATTCACTCCTCATCTGAATGTTTAAAGTTTTTTCAAAAAAACTTTTTATAACTATTTTTCGCAGTCTTCATCTTTGTTTAATCTTGCTTTTACATTATACACAATTTCGGTTCCACGTCTATAGTTTTTATGGTTTTTTCACATTTGCGGGATAGAAATCCCCTTAAACTCAGTCCCTTCCGGCTTTGTCACGAATTTCATCACCTTTCCGGTTACCGGATGGAAAAAGGTAAGGCTTGCGGCGCACAGAGCCAGGCTGCCTGCCCCGATGGTCACATTCGTTCCGGCACCATATTTCCGGTCACCAGCCAAAGGCATTCCTGCATGAGCCATCTGAACCCGGATCTGGTGATGACGGCCTGTATCCAGATGAATTCGAAGCAGCCATTTTTTCTTTCCGGAAATTGCATCCACAGCCTCACCGAGAACCTCATAGGAAAGTCTGGCCTTCTTCGCACCAGGAGTGTGCGCATTTACCACGGAAGAAGTATTGGATTTTCCATCTTTTTTCAGATAATCCTCCAGAACTTTTTCTTTTTTCCCAGCCTCGGCCTGCTTTCCATATGTTACTGCCAGATAAATTTTTTCCATCTTTCCAGCTGTAATCTGTGCACTTAACGATTTCGCGGCCTCAGGTGTCTTCCCAAATACAAGAATACCTTCTACCGGCTGATCCAGCCTGTGGATTACTGCCAGATATGGAATCCTTCTCCCACCACCGTCTTGCATTGCCAGATAATTTTTCAGGCTGCTCTCCAGATCCATGGCACCGATTCTTGCATTCTGTACCGCAATTCCCGCTGGCTTACGGCAAACTATAATTTCTTTATCTTCGAAAAGAATGTAGTCCTCTATTTTCCCACTAAACATCGTCTGCTTCCCTCATAGTTTCCAATTTTCTCCGCTCATTATAGCGGATTAAAGCCTGATTTACAAGCTCACACTTTCTATTCCGGTATGCTTTATGCTGCATATCGGTTCCTGTTCACTTCGTATCCAATACATCATCCCGCTTTTTTGTCTCTCACAGCATGGAAAAGGACGGTCATCATTTTACTTATATTTCAAATGATGACCGTCCTAAAATTCTTCAGTATTCAATGGTCTTTTCCTCGTTTTTCAAATTGATTTACAATTTAATATTTACGTGGTCTTTATTCAGTTGTTCTATATTCAGTTTTAAGTTTTTATTTAAAATATCTTATCTTATTTCCTGCTCATAAACGATATGATGTTTATCATTCGGTTTATTTAGAAGTTTGATAGATTGAAATTATAATTCACGTTTTATAATTTCTTCTGCAGAAATATCGGATATACTTCTCAGGCTCTGAATCATTATCATAAACAATTTCAAACTTAATTCGGTTAAATCCAAAACCACTTACTGGTTCATATGCTCTCTTATATGTATTATACAAAAAAGTTTGAGCGGAAGTTCCTGATCTATTTCTGACTGGAATATCAATTATGATATTCTTCTAATGCAAAGTTTCGATTCATATTCTAAAGGTTCAATAGGAATCTCAAGATATCCTGCTTATCTGTGATAAGGGGTTATATCCTCTGGAGAAATGTTTCTTTACACAAGTTCCAGATCTTTGTATTAGTGGTGGACAGTTATTCAATATAAGTAATCGCTTCTATTTACCTTGGATACGTTTATAAGTATCAGCTGAATCAAGTGATACTTTATTTTCTATTTACACGGTTCTCGTATCAGGTCTTCTTGCAGGAAATGCGATTCCTGTCTCTCTTATATTGATTAGAAAGATTTTATGTTCCCATTGGAATCACTAAGCTCCTTTCTTTATAAAGTTGTTTTTCTTTTGATGAGCTTATATTACCATCTCTGATCTTATTTGTCAATACTTTTTCTTGTATTTTTTGTTTTATTTCTGTTTTATTTTGGCACTTCACGTTGTATTTCTGTGTTTTTTACTAATTATTGTAATTATTCAGAATATTTGTTTATATAACAAGAAAGACTCCTTTTTGCAAAAGGCTAAATGGGTGTTTAAAAAAGGCTTTCTGCAAGATATACGTCATGATTTGTGGGAGATTTTGTCCGGTTGAGGGTATCATAGCGGGCTACGACAACCGAATTCGGGAAAAATATACCGCAAAGTGGGACGTGCAGATTGCGGAAATGCTTTTTTAAACACGTTCTAGCCTATGTAGAAACACATTGAGCGATATTTGCCTTTTCGTTGCAGTGTGATCATACCATGTAGAACTTTTTATGTAACAGGGAATTCTGATAAAAAGGCAGGTCGCTCTCAAAAAGAATGACCTGCCTCATAACATTTTATTTTCTATTGTAGTTGATCAGACAGCCTTTCAGGATGATTTCCCGCTCATCATCTGTCAGCTCTCCAAGTGTTACGGTAAACGGAACCAGTCCGCTCTCTTTTACCACATAACCGGTAATGCTGTCGGCTTTCTCTTCCACTGCCTTGCGGATTTCCGGGAAGAACAGGTAATCACCGTTTACAAACGGAAGATCACCGGCCGGGATCAGGAATGGAAGCATTCCCCAGTTAATCAGGTTGGAACGGTAACGTTTGGTAGCGTATTCGTTGGCAATGTTTGCCCACCCGCCAAGTACTTTCTGACAGGAAGCAGCCTGCTCACGGGCAGAACCATCTCCGGGCTTCACTGCGAAAATAGTACTTCCAACGCCAAGATTGCCTTTGCCAGCTTCCGGATACTCTTTGTTCACCGCTTCCATAACCGGCTTCAGCTCTGGCAGTGCATCCAGCGGACATTCGCCGTTCTCAATGGCATGCTCTGCTTTCTGAACCTCTTTTGCCCGTCCAACATAAGCCGGATCCTTTCTGGAAAGAGTAAACTCAGCCAGTCCAAGAGGATTGGAACGGTAGGAGGAAGTCTCACCGGATGGGATCAGCTCGTCGGTAGTAGTTACCGGATCGTGAATTTCGGAAACAACCTTCAGAACCAGATTCTCTGCAAGTGCCGGCATCTTCGGCCAGTCTTTGATGTTCGGTCCAAACTGGATCTCAACAGACGGATCAGCCACGCCTTTGCTGTCAAATACACGGTTATCGTAAATCGTTTTATCAAAGAAATATTTCTGTCCTCTGTACTCTCCTGTGAAATTCTCAGCAGAGGTAAGGAATCCCTTGTTTGCAGCTGTAGCAGCGATAGAACGGGCATCCATAAGTGCAACAGAAGAAATCTGACCATTCTGGATCTTGGAGCCTTCACGGTTCGGGAAGTTTCTGGTGGTATGGCGGATACTGAAAGCATTGTTTGCCGGAGTATCTCCAGCACCGAAGCATGGACCGCAGAATGCAGTTTTCACAACAGCACCTGTCTCAAGAAGATCTGCCAGAACTCCATTCTTAGCCAGCTCCATATAAATCGGAGTACTTGCCGGATATACGCTTAAAGTAAAGGCATCTGCACCGATGCTGGTTCCGCGGAGAATATCCGCTGCAGCACAGATATTCTCAAATCCACCGCCTGCACATCCTGCAATAATTCCCTGGTCAACATAAAGCTTTCCGTCTACAACCTTATTACGGAGAGTATAAGGAACCTTGCCGTCCAGACTTACCAGAGCTTTTTTCTCAACATCGGCAAGGATGTCATCCAGATTTGCATTCAGTTCATCAATTGTATAAGTATTGCTTGGATGGAACGGCATAGCGATCATTGGCTTGATCTCGCCAAGGTCAATCTCCACACAGCCGTCATAGTAAGCCACATCTCCCGGTTTCAGCTCTTTATAGCTCTGGGCTCTTCCATGGATCTCGTAAAACTCCTGAATCTTCTCATCTGTCTGCCAGATGGAGGAAAGGCAGGTAGTCTCAGTAGTCATAACATCGATTCCAATACGGAAATCAGCACTTAAATTAGCTACGCCAGGACCTACGAACTCCATTACTTTATTCTTCACATAACCATTTGCAAATACTTTACCAATGATAGCAAGAGCAACGTCCTGCGGTCCTACGCCCGGACGTGGGCTTCCTTTCAGATAAATAGCAACAACTCCTGGCATATTGATATCATATGTCTGGGAAAGAAGCTGCTTCACAAGCTCCGGTCCCCCCTCTCCCATAGCCATGGTACCAAGAGCGCCATAACGGGTATGGCTGTCTGAGCCAAGAATCATCTTGCCGCACTCAGCAAGCATTTCGCGGGCAAACTGATGGATAACTGCCTGATGTGGCGGAACATAGACACCGCCGTATTTTTTCGCACAGGTAAGACCAAACATATGGTCATCCTCATTAATAGTACCGCCAACTGCACAGAGGGAGTTGTGACAGTTGGTCAGAACATACGGTACCGGAAAACGCTCCAGTCCGGAAGCACGTGCAGTCTGGATAATTCCTACAAAAGTAATATCATGGGATGTCAGTTTATCAAATTTAATCTGAAGCTTGTCCATATTACCGGAAGTATTATGGGCTTTTAAAATAGAATAGGCAATGGTATTTCTTGCTGCATCTTCTCTGGAAACAGGAAGCTGGGCTTCAGCTGCCGGAATGATTTCCTTTCCATTCTGCAGATACACGCCAGTATCATATAATTTCATAATAAAGCTCCTCCTCATCTTGAGAGATTTATAAGTAACAAATATTATGCAGCTGTTCACCAGCAACATTCTGAGAGGTATTTTTTGTGAACAGCAGCAACATTATCGTTAATTATAGTAGATTTCTCCGAAAGGGTCAAGCAAAAACACTTTAGCGTGCTAAAAAGCTTTTTTTGCAAAAAATGGTCTGTAATTTTGCTCCACATTTCTGTTGCAACTTTTTCAAATCAGTGATAAGGTAGAATCTACCAACACTGAAATAATGGGAGGTGTTCTAAGATGTTTCGCCTTTGGGGACGAATCTGGAAAGATAACCATATGCTGAAGGATACCGTGATCTGTGATGACCGCCAGGAGACCAGAACGCACAAGGTTTTTCACTGTCTGGAGCAGATCTGTTATGAGCTGGATCTTGGTAATCCAATCTGGCTGGATACTACGGTGCGGGATTTTAAGAAGCACAGTAAAACACGTTTTTATCAGGATAATTTTATTGAACAGATTGACTTTGATTACCTGGAAATACAGGTAATAGAGGAAGATGGAGAAGAATGATGAAAAAGACAAAAATGTTTATGCTGGTTCTCACCAGCGCAGTACTTGCCCTTACTCCGGTAACTGCAAACGCAGCTGAAGCTGCACCTTCTCAGGTAACGGAAACTGTTATTGCCACCCCTACTCCGACACCCAAAAAGCCACAGAAAAAAGGCTGGGTGAAGACCAAATCCGGAATCAGAAGATACTATCGAAAAGGAAAACGCCTCACCGGTTTCCAGAAGATTGGCAAGAATTATTTCTATTTCAGTGCCAAGGGAACCCTATTAAAAAATACTACTGTTAATAAAGGTTACAGGGGATTTACTTACTACATCGACAATAAAAGTCATGTAATCGGCAGAAAAAAGGGTTCTACCTACTATACTGCCAGCGGAAAGAGAATGACTCAGGTTCAGATTGCCAACCTCCGCTCCAAGCAGATTGCAGCAGAGATCACCAATTCCAGCATGTCCAAATCCCAGAAGCTTCAGACATGTTTCAACTGGGTGATCAAGGGCTATTATAATATCTGGCGTGATTTTGACCAGGGCGGCAAGGACTGGCCGGCTACTTTTGCAAATGACCATTTTCTGCATCACAACGGAGACTGCGTTTCTGACGCTGGCGCATTTGCTTACCTCGCCAAGGCAATCGGATACAAGAATGTTTATGTATGTGCCGACGCTGTGCAAAGCAACAACAATGCCCACGCATGGTGTGAGATCAACGGGTATGTTTATGACCCGCTTTTCGCAGAGGCAAAGAGTTACAGCAAGTATTACGGTGCAACCTATGGTTCTTATGGACTTTACCCGGTTTTGAAATATAAGATCTCATAAATAGTTAATATTCGCTGTACTGGCTACAACAACTAAATTCAGACAAAATATATGCGGCGCACAGATTACAAAAGCTCCCGGATCCGCTACAGGATTCCGAGAGCTTTTTTTGCAAGCTGGTCAGCCATATCGTTGTATTTGTCGTTGGAGTGTCCTTTTACTTTTACAAAATGGACTTTTACTTTCTTCATGACCCCCCGGTAAAAGCTCTGATACGCAATTGTTCCGGGTTTGGTAGCTTTCCAGGCACCGGTGCACCATTTGGCAATGCCTTCATAATCATGGTAAATGGTGATTTCCGGAATATTATGATCCACAGCATACTGCATTGCCGCTTCGGAGCCTTTGATTTCTCCTGCTACATTATGCATCAGTGCCAGCTCTTTGTCTGTCATTTTTTCGCAGAATGTGTGCTCTTCTCCATCCTTCAGGATGACCATTCCGTAGGAAAATTCGCCGGTGTCAGAGCGGTAACTGCCATCTACGTAGGCAATCACCTGGTCTGACGCAGGTTTTTCTGCCCTGGAAAGTGTATCCGGGATGCCCTCTGCACTCACACCGGCAAATGCCTGTGCCTCTTCCATAGTGGAAAAGCTCTTAAATTCTGCTCCCGAAAATCCCATGACCTGTTTCTGGCACTCTGCCCAGGTCATAAATACACCTGTTTTTCTGCCTGTTCTTACTGCATAGTATTTCTTTGCCATGTAGTCTCCCTTCTGTATCAGACATTCTCAAACACTTTTTCTTTAATTATAACGAAACTGTTTCTTATCTTCAATAATAGATTAGAGCATGTCCACAACACACTCTAATCTATCCCTGGCCCGAAACTTTAATATACCCTGTTTGTCCTGTCGTCACGTTGGAACCGCTGAATGTTTTTCACCACTTCATCCACTACGCGGAATCTGGTCTCTTTCGCAGCCCATGCAATATGCGGAGTAATGATCAGTTTATTGCTGTCCTGGATCTTAAGAAGCGGATTCTCCGGATCCATTGGCTCTTTGCAAAGAACATCAAGGCCTGCACCTGCAATGGAGCCTTCGGTAAGAGCTGTATACAAATCTGGCTCATTTACAATGGCGCCTCGCGCAACATTCAGGAAAATAGCGGTTTTCTTCATCTTACGGAATTTTCCCAGTGTCATCAGGTTCTCCGTGTACCCATTCAGCGGCGCATGGACAGAAAGAATATCGGAGCGGGAAAGAAGCTCATCCAGGCTTACCTGTTCATATTCTGTATTGTATTTCTTCCCGGAAGCGGAGTAGCAGATAATATGGCAGCCGAATGCCTTAGCGATCTGCGCCACCTTGTTTCCGATTGCGCCAAGTCCAATGATTCCCCAGGTTTTCCCATCCAGCTCGAAGAAATTCTGACCGAAGTGAGAGAAGCAGGTGCCTCTTGCATATTCTCCGGATTTTACGTAATTGTCGTAATAATTCAGTTTTTCCAGAACATAGAAAAGAAGAGCAAAGGTATGCTGTGCCACTCCGTTTGTGGAGTATCCGGCAACATTGTAAGCTGCAATTCCTCTCTTTTTCAGATAGTCTCCATCCAGGTTGTTAAAGCCAGTTGCGGTCAGGCAGACCAGCTTCAGGTTCTGGGCTTTTCCAATGGTAGACTCGCAGATTGGAACCTTGTTAGCTACGATCACATCTGCGTCTTTTGTCTTTTCTTCCATTTCATCTGCGGTTGTAGTAGGATAAATAACTACCTCGCCCAGCGCCTCAAATGGGGTAAATACCATATCCTGTCCCAGGCTGTCTGCTTCCAGAATTACAATTTTCATAATGTACTCCTCTCTTTCTTCTGTGCTCACTTATATAGTCGTACGTTTCCTCATCTGTTTTATAAAATACCGTTTTCTCCAGGAAAATGCAATCCCCAAAATATAAGAGCGCAAAGCTGATAGTGCCTGCGCCCTTATTTAGCAGTCTGTAATTATCAAGCCATAAATTCCCGGATGATCTCACGCATAATCTTCTCTTCCTCAGGAGTCAGCATCTTACTGAAATGACTTCCGGAAGCAGCGGTCTGCTTAATGCTGCTGGTAATCTTGTCCACGATTTCTTCCTGTAAAACGGGGTCCGCTTTTTTCGCAGCAGGAATCTCTTCTGCCCAGCTTCTCATCTGCTCCACATAATCTGTCAGCGTGTCCATCACCAGCTCTTCTTTGTAAGAAAAATCCAGAGCCTGACGCAAAAGCAATAATGTAACTGGTACAGTGGCGCCCACATACAGATAGGTCAGAGGAAGCCCCTCTTCTATCCTTAACGTCTGGGAAAAATAGATGGCACAGCCAAGGATCACAGTGGACAAAAGTGCCGGATACCACACCAGCCGATTCATTCTGTGAAGAAGCCTGTCCCGTGTTTTCCAAAGCCTCAGCCATTTTTCCTTCAGGCTGATCCGCTGGCTGCTGCCTGTTCCTTGGGTGTTTTTCGCGCCTGTGGTTTTGCTTCCGGTACTTTTCAGCATTCTTCTGTAGGTGAGGTTTGTCGTCAGCATTCCAATTGCTCCAAGAGCCCCCAGGGCTGCCATACTGTAGAGCAATATCTGCAGATCCATAATTTTCTCCAGCATAATGTCCTCCCATACTCTTAACTTTTAGGACCATTATACCGCTGTCCTGCTCTGTATGAAACATAAATCGTTCGTCAAATTCTCGGAGAATTTCACTTATTCTGTTGTTTTTCTGCATATTTTTCTATTTTACGATCACTTATATAAAGACTTTCCACAATATATCAATTAGTTTTTGATTTATTGCGAAAATAAATATAAATGCCCCTTAAACAGATTCTACTTATTTCTACAGAGTCTGTTTAAGGGGCAATATATTATCTTCCTTACATTTCCTGTAATGCAGCTACCACTTTCTCAAACTGCATAAAGTGAGACGCCTTTACCAAAATGGTATCACCAGTCTGCACATAATCAGACAGATGGGACAAAAGGCTGTCACGATCCGGTTCTTCTATAACGATAAGCTCCGGGTTCTTTCTCGCCATCTTCGCAATGTTTGCGGAAAGAGGACCGGTGCAGATGCATACGTCAATTCCACACTGGGCTGCATGCTCGCCTACCTCTGCGTGAAGCTGAACTTCATTCTCTCCAAGCTCTCCCATGTCGCCTAAGATTGCCACTCTTCTGCCAGCACCATCTTTCAGCACATCCAGTGATGCTTTCATGGACATTGGGTTGGCATTATAACAATCGTCTACGATAAGGAAACGGTCTGTCTCGATCATGTGGAATCTGCCGCTGATGGCTTCCAGGGTCTCAATTCCGTGACGGATCTGCTCCAGTGTCAGCCCATAAATGCGGCCTACCGCTGTAGCAGCCAGCGCATTGTATACCATATGGATTCCCGGCATCGGAATATCTGCCATAAAGGATTCTCCGCCTATATGAATACGGCAGGTCATTCCCTTTAAGCCTCTGCTTGTAATCTCGTCTGCATATACATCCTTGTCAGCTTCCATGCCGAAGAATACAGGCTTGATTCCTTCGTACTCTTTTACCATGCAAAGCTTATCGTCATCACCGTTTAACACGATATGACCATCTTTTTGCAGATATTTAAAGATCTCAGTTTTTGCTTTCAGTACACCGTCTCTGTCCCCAAGATTCTCCAGGTGGCAGGTACCGATATTGGTGATCACACAGGTATTCGGTCTTGCAATTTTTGCCAGACGGGTCATTTCACCGAAATCGCTGATTCCCATTTCCAGAACTGCGATCTCATCCTCGTCACGAAGACGGAAAACGGTGAGAGGAAGACCTAACTCATTGTTAAAGTTTCCCTGTGTTTTCAGGGTACGGTATTTCTCTTTCAGCACAGAGGCAATTACCTCTTTTGTACTTGTTTTTCCCACACTTCCGGTAATTCCAACAACCGGAATCTGAAGCTGCTGCAGGTAAAATTCTGCAATGTCCTTTACAGCCTGAAGGGAAGATTCCACCTTGATATATGGGAAATCAGCATTCTCCAGGATTCTCTCAGATAAGGTAGCAAGCGCACCTGCCTCCATCACCTGGGGAATAAATTTATGGGCATCTACACGTTCGCCTACGATGGGAACAAATAAGGTTCCGGCTTCTGCTTTCCGGCTGTCTGTTGTAATAGAGGAAACCTCCTGCTCCAGCTTGTCAGACGGTCCGAAATAAACACCGCCGCAGACCTTGGTCAGGTTTTCCAGGGTAAGATTTTTCATTTTATTTAATCCTTTTTATATTTAATATAAACATTCGGTAAATAATACTTTGCAAGACATTTTAATTTAAAATAACTATTTCACAATTTATAACATACAAATCAAAGTGTTACTTTCATAAATAATCTAAACGAAATATGCAAATTAAAGTAATTTCATTTCATATATGCAATAGAACGTATCACGAACGTTCTTTTGACCTGTCTTTTACTATTATTCGTACTTCTTTAATGAAATCCGGATCAGTTCCTCGCAAAGCGTCGGATAATCCATTCCCAGTACCTTCGCCTCCTGAGGAATCAGACTGGTAGGAGTCATTCCCGGAAGGGTATTTGCTTCCAGACAGTACATATCTCCGTTCTCTTTCATCATGAAATCCAGACGGCTGTAGCCGGTAAGTCCCAGTGCTTTCGCTGCCTTCACTGCATTCTCCTGCATTTTTGCTGTAAGCTCCGGAGAAATCTCAGCCGGGCAGGTCTCTACAGTAGAGCCAGCCTGGTATTTATTCTTATAATCATAGAAGCCCTGGATTGGTGCAATTTCAATAATCGGATATGCTTTTTCATCTACAACTGCAACAGAAAATTCACGGCCTTTGATATATTCCTCCACAACAATGTCTGCGCCATACTGGCATGCATCTGTAAGAGCCTCTTCGTACTCTTTCTGGTCATTTACAATATAAACACCTACGCTGGAACCGCCGCAGCTTGTTTTTACAACTACCGGGAACTGCAGGTTATATTTGGCAATGTCTTTCTCCAGATTGTCTCTTGTCATAGTAAAACCGCCTGGTGTAGGCACATTATTCATCAGAAAGACTTCTTTTGTAATGCGCTTATCCATTGCCATGGCGCTGCTGAGATAACCGGTTCCTGTATAACGGATTCCCATCAAGTCAAATGCAGCCTGCACCTTGCCATCCTCACCATTTGCGCCGTGAAGTCCAAGGAACACAATGTCACATTTTTCGCAAAGTTCCAGAACATTTGGTCCGAAAAAGCTTCTGCGTTTTTTCTCCATCTCCTTGATCTGCGGATTGAAGCTGCTCATATACTCTGCTGCCTTTTCCACATCATATTCAGCCGGGAAAGGATTCTCCCAGTCTACATTCTCAACTCCACAGAAAATATCTACAAGTATTGCCTCATGGCCTTTCTGGCGCAGCGCACCGCAGATTCCGGTACCGGATACAATGGAAATCTCTCTCTCCGTACTGGTTCCTCCAGCCAAAACTACTATCTTCATAATCTTATATCTCCTTTTTTGTTCGTAAACGTAACTGTTCAGTTCCTTCACAGTTACACGCTTTGCCATGCACAGAAATCATGCATTCGCATGATTTCGCGCTGAATTTCCCAAAACACCTCGCGGAATATTCTCTACTGAATAGTTACTCATACACAACCACCGGCATGCCAACCTCAATATTTGCATAAATCTCGGCAGCCTTGTCATATGGAACATTTACACATCCATGGGAGCCTTCCCACAGATAAAGATTTCCTCCAAACTCAGACCGCCAGGAAGCGTCGTGGATTCCCACATTTCCTGCAAAAGGCATCCAATAGGTCACATTTGCTTCGTAGTCCTCTCCTGTAAGCACTGCCGGAGATTCCTTGGCATCCAGTGCATAACAGCCTGTAGGAGTGCCACAGCCTTCTATATCCGGATTTCCGCTTACAATAGGTGTGTCCACGATTGGAGTTCCCTTCTGGTAAAAAACAAGACGCTGGTTTGTCAGATCTATCTCCACGTAGGTGGAACCAATATCATTGGTTCCGCGACTATAGCCTGAATACAGATAAACAGGCTCACGAACCTGGGTAACACCGCTTTCGATAGCAGCGATCAGCGCTTTTACTTCTTCGTCCTGATCGATCACCCAGCCGTAATCGCCGCCTTTAATTTCCACCTGGCGATTATCGTAAGTCAGAAAAGTCCTGGTCTGTCCCATAGTATCATATTTCAGTCCAAGGTCTGCCACATACTGCCGCACCAGGTTTTCATCCAGGATCACATTGCCATCCTCATCATAACCGAACCAGTTCTTGATCAGGGTACGGTCCACAGTCTCAGTACGATCAGCAAAGTCATAAGTTATGATCACCTTGACAAGCTGATTCATTTTTTCACAATTGGCTTTCAGCAGCTCATCTGTGCTGTACACCGAAGGCTTCCGGTAGCAGCTCTCGTCCTCCAGATTTACAGAAGTTTTTCCCCGGAGCATGGCTGCGGAAATCACTTCCTCCGTCTTAGTGCGATCCAGAGCATTTCCCACTACTTCCGGAATGATTTCAAAAGTATCTCCGGTATCCTGGATCTGGGCATCCACAGGCTGGACTACATTCTCTGGCTGCATGCATTTCAGATTATCAACAGCCTGCCCCATCAGCTCCACGTTATAGCTGAGGGATTCTGAAATATCATAATTCTTATCCTGGTTAAAAGCAAGAAACCAGGTAAATCGATCCTGATCTTTGATCAACTGCTTCACAATGCCGGTAGACACATAGGAAAGCCCCACATCCTGGGCGGAAATGGCTTCCTGACCGTTTTTCATGGTCTCCACAGCAAGAACATAAGCGCTTACACGCTGGTTCAGAAGGTCCTCGGTGTCTTCCGAAGTCATGTAGGAACAATTAAATCCATTCACCATAGAGCCTGGAAGAAAATGACTGGAAAAGTAGTGCACGCCATATCCATAAGCTCCTGCTGTAAGAAGCAGCAGCAAAACCACAAGTAAAATAATAATCGTTCTTCCTGCGCCTGCTTTTTCCTTATTTTTTGCCATAAATTCCTCCCTGCTTATGATGAATTCTTATTGCCTTTACACGACCACATCTTCTGTTTAACCTTATGCAGGAAATAAACTCCATAGTCGGCATTTATTTATGCCTTCCAAATGCAGACGGGTAAAGACAATAAAAAGCAGATGATTACTGTTCACAGATAACAGTAGATTACTCTGCCTCTTTTTATATGCCAGATCAGGTACTTTTCCTGATCTGGCATGGTTACATTCTATGCGCAAATTTCCGATTTCAGAGCCTGTTTGAAAATTGTGGCTCACCTTTTACGGAAAGGTTGCCGTTCACAGCAACACGCTTTTAGCCGAGAAGTTTTTCTACACTGACAAGCTTCACACAAAGTACGAATACCTGTGCTGCTTTGCCAAGATCCTCAAGTGTAGGGAAGGATGGTGCGATACGGATGTTGGAGTCTTTCGGATCCTTGCCGTATGGATAAGTAGCACCTGCGCCAGTAAGGACAACACCAGCCTCTTTTGCTCTGGCTACAATTGCCTTTGCGCAGCCATCCAGGGAATCAAAAGAAATGAAATATCCGCCGTGGGGCTTTGTCCACTCACCGATTCCAAGTCCGGAAAGTTCTTTGTCAAGCGTATCCAGAACCAGCTCGAATTTCGGGCGGAGGATATCTGCGTGTTTTCTCATGTGGGCGTGAAGTCCGTCAAGATTCTTGAAAAATCTTACGTGACGGAGCTGGTTCAGTTTATCATGACCGATGGTCTGAACCTGCATATATTTGCGAAAATCATCCAGGTTTGCCTTGGAAGCTGCAACGGCAGCGATTCCGGAGCCTGGGAAGCTTACCTTTGAAGTGGATGTAAATTTATAAACAAGATCAGGGTTACCAGCTTTTGCACACTCACCAAGAATTTCAACCAGGAAATCCTGATTATCATCATAGAGATGATGGATGCTGTATGCATTATCCCAGTAAATACGGAAGTCCGGTGCTGCCGGTTTCAGTCTTGCAAAACGCTCTACGGTTTCTTTGGAGTAAGTGTAACCCTGTGGGTTTGAGTATTTCGGAACACACCAGATTCCCTTGATCGCTGCATCTTCACTTACCAGCTTCTCTACCATGTCCATATCCGGTCCCTGTGGAGTCATCGGAACATTGATCATCTCGATTCCGAAAAATTCGGTGATCTTGAAGTGACGGTCATAACCTGGTACCGGACAGAGGAATTTCACCTTGTCAAGTTTGCACCATGGAGTATTTCCCATTACACCCTGAGTCATGGAACGTGCGATACTGTCGAACATAACGTTCAGGCTTGAGTTTCCATATATGATAATGTGTTCCGGATCTACCTCAGACATTTCTCCAAGAAGACGCTTGGCTTCCGGAATACCGTCGATCACACCGTAGTTACGGCAATCTACTCCAGTCTCGCATTTCAGATCTGAATTGCCCTTCAGAACGTCCATCATTTCCATAGAAAGTTCCAGCTGTGCATTGCTTGGCTTTCCTCTTGACATGTCAAGGGCAAGTCCCTGTGCCTTGATCTCTTCAAATTCTTTGTCCAGCTCTTTTTTCAGTGCCAGAAGCTCTTCATGATTCATTTCGGTATATTTTTTCATAAATTCCTCCTTCGGCAATTGCCTGTTTGGTGTATCCTCCTCGTATATCTTTTCCATTTTAGTATGCTAAATTGTCGGTTGTCAAGTGTTTGGCTCTATTTTATATAAAATCCCTCTTAAACCGGTTACTGTTCACTTCGTTCACAGTAACACGCTTCGCGATGCACAGAAATCATGCTTTGCATGATTTCGCGCCGCAACTCTCGGGTTTTCTGTGAACTTTGTTCACAAAAAACACTTCGCGGAATGTTACCAGTGAACAGTAACTTAAACCGCTTCCCATCTTCCAGAAGCACCGCATGGCAATACCAGCCCATTTGACTTCACCGGAAGACCAATTTCCTGGGAATCTACATGTCCCTTATACTTCTTCATCTCTGTTGCCAGCATATAAGTAAGTACAGCCGGAGCAAGTCCGGTGGTGTAGGAATTGATCAGGAAAAACAGGGGATCATCGCTGAGAATCTTTGTGCAAAGCTTCACCAGGGGATGAATGGCATCCTCAATTTTCCAGATTTCGCCTTTTGGTCCTCTTCCATAGGACGGAGGATCCATGATAATTGCGTCATAGTGATTCCCCCGGCGGATTTCACGCTCTACAAACTTCACGCAGTCATCTACCAGCCAGCGGATTGGTGCATCAGCAAGACCACTTGCTGCCGCATTCTCTTTCGCCCAGGTAACCATTCCCTTAGAGGCATCTACGTGTGTAACGGATGCACCTGCGGCTGCCGCCGCAAGAGTTGCACCACCTGTATAAGCAAACAGATTCAGAACCTTGATCGGTCTGCCAGCCTTGCGGATCTTGTCTCCAAACCAGTCCCAGTTTGCTGCCTGCTCCGGGAAAAGACCGGTGTGCTTGAAGCTGAATGGTTTCAGATGGAACGTAAGATTCTTGTAATGAAGATCCCACTGCTGGGGCAGATCAAAGAACTCCCATTCACCGCCTCCCTTGGAGCTGCGGTGATAGTGTGCGTTCATCTTGCGCCATCCTGGCTCTGTCTTCGGTGTATCCCAGATTACCTGCGGATCCGGACGGACAAGGAGATATTTCCCCCATCTCTCCAGTTTCTCGCCGCAGGAAGTATCAATTACTTCGTATTCTTTCCAGCCATTTGCTATCCACATTTTATTTTTACCTCATTTTCTATTATTTCGCACAAAAGTCCTAAATGTCATCCATGAATCATATCTGTATAAGTAAAATCATGAATCATTTATAGCACGAATGCGGACAACCCCTGGGAATCGCCACAAACGCAATGTAACTGACTTTCATTTCGCCTAATATCAAAGAACAAATTTATGATAGCAGAAAACTGTACCCACGTCAATTTTGTTCATCTTCTTCCCTGAAAAAGTGCCCAAAAATCTGCCTCACTTTTTTCGGATTTTTCCCATTGAACCACATATTTTTTCGCACTATAATCACATTAAAAAGGAGCGTGATTCAAATGTCAGAAAAGACTACCGATAATAAACTTCCTTACACCTGTACCTCCGCCTACGACCGCAACGCCTGCAAGGGCTGCGTCTGTTCCACCTGCTATGAACAGGAATTCTGCGACAGGTGCAGCAGCTGCGAAAATCAGTCGAAGCGCAAGGAGCGCTGCAATGCTTATGAGGGTGCATACAATTATTAGTCCTCTGTTTTTTGCTCCTCATGCACAAAAAGTCTGAGTACAGATGCCGTTGCAAGTGACATACTATACTCAGACTTTATTATGAAATCATTCTTTCTGCATATTCCTGCAGCAAACTATCAGCATCTGGCTTTTTCTGCCTTTTCCTTCTGTCTCTCATCCCACAGCTGATCTGCTCTCTCTTTCCAGCAGGCTGCATATTTATCACATTTGCCGCAAAGATGCTCTGCACTCTCCGGTGACTGAAGATCAGTGGATTTCGCGCCGGTCTCTGCAACTAATTTACGCAGGATCTCCGGATTCTCCAGCATTGGACATGGACGAAGCATGTTCTCGTTGAAAGGCTGGTTATCATGATAAGCCTGGAAAATCGGGCTCTTCAGTGCGTCCAGAAGAGAAGTATCTTTGATATTGCAGTTTGAATAATGGATGAATACACAAGGCTCCACATCACCATTTGCATTAATATGCAGATAATGTCTTCCACCTGCAATACATCCATGTACAAATTCAGCATCATTCTGGAAATCCAGCGTAAAGATTGCTTTTGTGCTTCTGAATTTACGAATTGCATGATACATTTCTTCTCGCTGGTCCGGTGTCAGAAGAAGCTCCGGTGAAGCATCATTTCCAACTGGCATGTAATGGAAGAACCATGCAAATAATGCACCACAGTCAATCAGCTTGTCAAAATATTCCTCACTGCTTACACTGTCTACGTTCATGCCTGTATAGCAGGTGGAAACTCCAAATGGAAGACCTCTGTCCTTCAACAGTTTCATTGCATGCATAACCTTCTGATAGATTCCCTCTCCACGGCGTCCGTCGTTGGCTTCCTCGGAACCTTCCAGACTGAATGCCGGAACGAAGTTCTTTACTCTTAAGATTTCATCACAGAATTCCTCATCGAAAAGTGTCCCGTTTGAGAAGGAAAGGAACTCACAATCCGGATGCATCTCACAAAGTTTAATAAGATCCTTCTTACGTACAGTAGGTTCACCACCGGTATAAATATACATGTAAACACCAAGCTCTTTACCCTGTCTGATAATGGAGTCAATGGTCTCCAGATCCAGGTTCAGCTTGTGACCATACTCTGCTGCCCAGCATCCTGTGCAATGCAGATTACAGGCACTTGTAGGATCCAGAAGGATTGCCCACGGAACATTGCAATTGTTCTGTGCAGCAACCTCTTCCTGTCTTGCACTTCCCTTTAAGCTGGCATTTACAATAAAGTTCTGGAAAAATACTTTTCGAACACCTGGATCCAGCTGATACAGGTTCATGATCAGCTTATACCAGTTGCTGTCTGTGTCCTGGATTGCATTACGAATGGCATCTCTCTGACCTTTATACCAGTCCTGCGGAGTGAATTTATCTACCAGCTCCATCAGCTTCGGAATGTTTGTCTCCGGATCCTTTTCCAGATATTCTAATGCTTTTGTTACAGCACCTTCCATAGCGGCCTGTTTTGCTTTATCAATCAGTTTCATAATGCTCCTCCTTTAAATTTCTCTGAATTCATCTTCCCAGACTACATTTTCATTCTCACGGATTTTCACAGTGTATACTACCACGCAAAGCTTCAGTATTCCCTCCAGCAGAAATGCCACGCCTGTAAAAACCACAGTCAGCTTTGCACCTCCTGCCGGATCAACAAGAAGAAGCATTCCAAATATTCCGGTTGCTACTGCGATAAGCAAAACTGCCCACCAGAGCTTCAAGCCGAATTTTTTCGCTTCCACTGACATTTGGATCCGAAGCAATGCATCGGTCAGAATCACCAGACCGAAAATCACGAAAATCAGTCTTAGTATGGCTTCCCTTCTCACCAGAATCAGAATTCCAACTGCAATCATGAGAATTCCAAAGCCAAGGTCAAATTGAAAAGCCAGACAGTAAAAATCTCTGGAAAAATATCCGATTATTTTTATAATTCCATCTGCAATAAACAGAATTCCTGCAAGAACACAAATTATTTTCACGGCTTTTTCCGGAACAGCCATCAAAAAAATTCCCAAAGCACAGAAAACAACTGCTATCACTATATATCCATTTCGTGCTATTTTCAAAGTTCCTGACGAATTCATTCTGATTCTCCTTTCTGCTTTTCATGGATTTATTATAGTAAGATAAATTTCAAAAAGGAACGGACAAAAAAAGGACTGTGTCTGAAATTCAGACACAATCCTGTATTTGCCTAAAAGCTTACCGCATTTCCATTCTCCGAGGAAAAAAGCAGATTTATAAATTCCCTATACGATTTTCAGATAAGCAGGTTTGGTTCCTGCCGCCTTTTCCAATGTTTTCTCAAAAGTATTTTCATAGAGTTCACGCAGTTTCTCTGCATATTCTGTCAGATCGTAAGACATCCTGTGATCCATCCAGTCCAGAATCACTCCGATCATTACGCATTTATAAAAATGCATGAGCACCTTCATATCTTCTTTTTCCATAATTTCTTCTTCAAAATTATGTACGATATACTGCTTTATAACATACTGGCACATTTTATCCAGTACACTGGTAAACGTTTCTCTCTGCACGGAACAGTAAATATGGAGCATGGCCTTCTTGTTCTCTCCGATCAGATTCACCAGTACCTCAAGGCATTCCAGCATAGAATCCACTTCCACCGGATGTTCAAAGGCATTGTCCACTTCCCGAAGAAGAGCTGATTCCACAACATCAGAAATATCGCGGAAATGATAATAGAAAGTATTCCGGTTCACACCGCAGCGCTCCACAATATCCTTCACTGTAATTTTCGCAAGAGGTTTCTCATTAAGCAGTTCAAACAAAGTCCTGATAATAATTTCTTTCGTAAAACCAGACATTTTCTCACCTGTCATCTTGAAATGAAGCCGTAAAAAAGCCTAATCGGCTATGTTTCTGGCTTGTTAAGTTATTATCACAGATTATGCCACAAACCAATTTAAAATGCAAGGACAACGCGCCCTTGCATTTACATTAATTTCCCCTGTTCTGATAAAACATCAATTTCTGGAACTGATTCATTTCTTCGGATACGTCCCGGACAGCTCCATAAAACATTTTATGTCCATCCTGTTCTCTCAGGAAAAATGCTTTGATATTTATCCAGATATACTGACCGTCTTCTCTTCTGCGACGCACAGTTCCCTCTGCACCTTCAGCCAGTCTCTGGAAAGACCGCTGGAAAATATTCTGCATTTTTTTCCTGTCATCCGGGTGTATTGCCTCCATGACCTGAACATTCTCTGCCAGATCCACAGGATCCTGTCCAACCAGCAGACAGTACTTATCATTTACCTGCAGCAGCTCCACATTGTCACAATATACATCATAAATGGCAATTGGTCCAAGAATATTATTCAGTATACTGTCGCTTGCCAGCTCTGACTGAAACAGATCCTTGAAACGTATATGCTCAATTTTTCGCGCCTGAATCCCACGGTAATCCACATTATTCTCGTCATTGAGAAGTATTTTTATTTCTTCGACTGGAAGAGGCTTGTAGAAGAAATAGCCCTGGCCATAAATACAGCCCATATTCAGCAGATAGTTAATCTGGTCTTCCGTCTCGACTCCCTCTGCGATCATGCGAAGTCCCATAATATTTGCCATTCTGGTAACAGCCTCAAGAATTCCCATTCCCTTGTCCATGGTATTCTCATCCATTTTCAGGAACTTCATGTCAATCTTCAGAACGTCTACATTTACATCCTTCAGCATATTCAAAGAAGAATATCCGCTTCCAAAATCATCCATCAGAACGGTAAAGCCCGCATTTCGCAGTGCCTCTGCCACACCGGTGATCACCTTATATTCTTCTACATAAGCACTTTCCGTAATCTCCAGCTCTACATATTCCGGCGGAAGCCCATATTTGCGAACCAGATTTTTAAAATGCTCTACCACATCAATTGCATAAATATCCACACTGGATACATTAACAGAAATAGGAATTACTCTATGTCCGCTTTTTATCCAATCCTGCAGCGTCTGGCAAACCTGCTCCCACACCTTCATGTCCAGTTCCGTGATCAGTCCGTTACGCTCCATAACCGGAATAAAATATCCAGGTGCCACAATCCCCTTCTCTGGGTGCTTCCAGCGCACCAGGGATTCCAGCCCAACGATCTTACCTGTATTCAGATTACATTTCGGTTGAAGATAGTAGATAAATTCATCTCTTTCCAGACCGGCCTGCACTTCAGCAA
The DNA here is from genome assembly GCF_015551645.1 of Ruminococcus sp. D54t1_190329_F1. Classification (NCBI taxonomy): domain Bacteria; kingdom Bacillati; phylum Bacillota; class Clostridia; order Eubacteriales; family Oscillospiraceae; genus Ruminococcus; species Ruminococcus sp. D54t1_190329_F1. The sequence goes on along the minus strand of NZ_JADNDC010000030.1, from coordinate 9,713 downwards.
GGAGCACATGATTATTCTCCAGTCGTGTCTTCATATCTGAGCTGTAATAAGCACAGCGTACAGCATAATTTCCCTTTACTGTCTCCTGCGCAAGAATTGCCCGGTCATACATCTGTGAAGCACTGAGACTGATATCATCAATTACATAAAAACCAAAAGCAGGAAGGAATCCGGTATGTCCACCGTACGCACGCACAAACCCGGTAATACGGCATTTTAGGTTTTCGAGAACTTTTTCATCATTTGGAAGAACAATTACAAAATCATCCCCACCCATATATCCGGCAAGCCCGCCAAATTCCTGACGCATTTTATTAAGATGCGCCCCGATTTCTCTCAGGAGCTTGTCTCCTGCCACCTGACCATACCATTCGTTAAAAAGCTTAAAATGTTCAATATCAATGGCTACCAGACAGTATTTCCCTGCCGCAGTTTCATTTACTCTGAGAAAAGCTTCTGTCTGTGTAAAAAAAGGAATTCTGGCAAATAAACCTGTAAGCTTATTCTTCTCCGTCTTGCCCGGGTTTCTCCGTTCCAGAATCTCCTTCTTCATATTTACAAAACGGCAAAGATTATCCATATCCTCCTCGTAAATATCCTTTGCTAAAATTACATGACAGTTCCCTGCTCCCGGCCACTCGACCTCTCCGGCATTGATTTTCAGCCATTTTCCCTGATCTTCATTATAAAATAAATCTGTCTTCCGATTCGGATGTGCCAACGGGCAATTACGACAGGGCTTCTCTCTTCCCCGAAACTTCTCATAACAGATCTCTCCGGGCTCAAAATTCGAAAACTGTTTCATCAGTGCTTTACTCATATACTGAATTCGATATGACTCATCTACTATGTATGTAATTGTCTCAGTTCTCTTCTCCTGTCTCATACGCGTCCTTTTCCATTTCTGAATGTAAATCCAACGATTAAAACTATTAAAAATATTATAAGCTATTCCTTTTCAATACGCAACAGGTCAACTCGCGAAAGTTTTTCTGTTTTTTTTTAGGCAAAATGACACATATTACAATAAAGCTAAGAAATGCTCCCGCCAGAAAACAATAGAATCTATTGGCTGGCTGAATGAATTGGAAAAACAGTATGATGACCCTATTGCTCACTTTCAAAAAAGAGTGGAGCAGCTAAAAGCTGACAAAAGCCGACAATATTGTTGCATTTAGCGTGGCTTTCTTTTACACTCATATTTATCGGACAAGTACGTTTTTATACGGTGCAGTGTATCCATAAGCTTACGTACAATATTTTCATAAGAATATCTTAAGATTTTACCCCTTTCATCTTAAATTTTGTCTGATACCTTATATATTACAGGGGAGGTGAAAAAGAAAATGGCAACAATTCTTGTATGTGATGATGATAAAGATATTGTAGAAGCCATCAGCATTTATCTGGAACAGGAAGGTCACCAGATTCTAAAGGCTTACGATGGACAACAGGCACTTTTGGTTTTACAGAAAAATGAGGTAGATCTGTTGATCATCGACGTTATGATGCCGAAGCTGGATGGCATCAGGGCAACTTTGAAAATCAGGGAGGAGCATTCTCTCCCTATTATTATTCTTTCAGCAAAGTCCGAGGATGCAGATAAAATTCTTGGATTGAATGTTGGAGCTGACGATTACGTAACCAAGCCCTTTAGTCCTTTAGAGCTGATTGCCAGGGTTCGTTCCCAGCTTCGAAGATATACCCAGCTGGGTGCAGCAGTTTCCTGTGAAAGTCAGCATATTTATACAACCGGCGGGCTGACGGTGAATGACGATCAGAAAGAAGTTCAGGTGGATGGCGAAGCCCTGAAGCTTACGCCAATTGAATATAATATTCTGCTTCTTCTCATAAAGAATCAGGGCCGGGTATTTTCCATCAATCAAATTTATGAAAATATCTGGAATGAAGAAGCAATTGCGGCAGATAACACAATTGCCGTGCATATCCGGCATATCCGGGAAAAGATTGAGATCAATCCCAAGGAGCCCAGGTATTTAAAAGTTGTCTGGGGACTTGGGTATAAAATTGAAAAGCTTTGATTAAAAGTATTTGAAAGATTCGCTATTGGATATGCCAAATGGCGTTACCAATACGATAAGCAGCACATTATCAAGAAAGGGGTTAATCATATGGAAAAGAAAAAATGGCACCGCAGCCCTGGTATCAAAGGGCTTTTGCTCCTATTGCAATATATTTTTCTGGGAGCTGTAATCTTCTTAGGTTTATTTTTAATTACCTCTTTGGCACATGGTCTGAGGCTTTCTGATTCCGGGAAAGATTATCTGGATTCCACGGCATTTGCCAATACCCTCTACGACGCAGCCTATGACGTGATGTACGGAATTTCTGTTACATTTCCCTATACTAATGTATCCTGGAAAGGCCTTGCCCAAAATGAAGCTTCCCAGTCATCTGACAAAAATGCCTCATCTGCGGCTCACACTTCTTTAAATCAGACATCTGCATCCCAAGTAGTTGATCTTAATGAAATTGCCAACGATGAAGAAATCTCTTTTCAAAACACCTCCGGTCTGGCCTATTCAGTTTCAGACCTGGAAAAATGGGCGCAGGATTTTGATACCTCCAGTGGAAATCCCATTGTGATCTGCCACCAGGCTTCTTCTGCCGGCGAGTCACTTTCCCGGCATTATTATTATGTTCAGGATTTTCTGGAAAAAATTGACAGTGGAGAGCTGGATTTTTCTGTGGATATGGAGTATTACGGATTCAGTGACTCTGCAACTGAAATAGCATCCTACGATGAAAATCTCAAACAGCTTATCGAAGACATCAAAAACGACATGCAATATGGTGTAATGGATGATCTTTCCGGCATTCAGATCACATCCGGGGACGGCAAAGTGCTCTATGATTCCATCTCCCTCTATGATGGATATTATGAACCAACAGAGGCTTATCCGCCCCAAGGCGCAGACAGCATTCTGGATGTTCTAAATTCCAATGCCAAATGGAACGACCGCATAGATGAGGCTTTCGAATCTCTTTACAGCCTTCTTTCCAGAACTGACTTTTATATCCAGCAGGAGCAGATTCTGAAAAATTATTCCCAGGGTCACTCCAACATGAGTTACATTTACATTAACGAGGATGACGGACAGGTTATTTCCAATGACAGCAAGCTGGAAGCCCAGCTGGGCTATACCTTGGAACGCAGTGTAACACACGTTGATTCAGCCATAGAAAATCCTACAGCTGACAATATGGGGGGCACCATCGATTATTGCACAAAACTGACAGATCTTTTAAAATCTATAAATGGTATTTCCTATGTTCTTATCCAATATCAACCAGATGGATTTACCAGCAACCTGGCAGGGCTCAAGAAATACAATACTTTCCCCGGAAACAATGTTACCTGCGACTCCTGGAAGGAGGTGGCAAACTCCCTGCTGCCAGCAGTAAACAGCAATTTCATCTTTGCCGCCTATGTGGATCAGGCATTTCCTGTTTCCGATACCTTTTTTGCCGACAAAACATTTTTTGAAAACTATTCCAGCTATCAGAAGCCGGTATTTCTTTTCTTCCTGCTGTGCGGCTTTCTTTTCCTGGCTGCGTTTGTATGGCTAACAGCAATTGCCGGAAGAAAAAACAGCGACCAAAAGCTGCACCTTTGCTTTTTTGACCGCTGGCCAACCGAGCTTTCTGCAGGACTGATTCTGCTTGCATGGTTTCCTGTCCTGGTACTCCTTTTACAATGCCTGTCCTTTGCAGACTATCAGACTGACAGACTGCGTGCCACATCACTCCTTGATGTGAGTCTGTTGCTGAAGCTTATGATTCTGGGGCTTTACACTTTATTCTGGTTCCAGATTGGCTACCTTAGCCTGGTACGGCGGATCAAGGCAAAGCAGCTCTGGAAAAACAGCATCCTGCGCCGTCTTCTTGTCCTGACCTCCAGACTGATTCATTCAGCCAGTCACAAGCTTCACGCCCTTGCTGATCTCTACTCCAGAAACACTGCTGCCAGACTGAAAGCAACCTTCGCTTTTCTTTGCTTTCTTTTCATCAAATATATAATCTGCGGTCCCTTACTTGGCAGCATGCAGCTGTTCTTTTTCTTCAGCTGTCTGGCTGATCTTTTGATACTGCTATATGTCATTACAAAAGCCTGCAGCAGAGAACAGATCATAAAAGGACTGAGAGAAATTTCCAATGGAAACCTGCAATATAAAATTCCTCTGAAACGGCTTTGGGGCGATGATAAACATATTGCAGAATATATTAATAACATTGGAAGCGGTCTTGACGCAGCCGTAGAAAACAGTGTGAAAAATGAGCGGATGAAAACCGAGCTGATCACCAACGTTTCCCACGATCTGAAGACCCCGCTGACTTCCATTATCAGCTACGTTGATCTTCTGAAACGTGAGAATTTTACAGATCCGAAAGTCCTGGAATATCTGGATATTCTGGAAGCCAAGGCAGCCCGGCTGAAGGTACTCACAGAGGATGTTGTAGAAGCCTCCAAGGCCAGCACCGGAAATCTGACACTGAACATGAATAATCTTGATTTCGTAGAAATGCTCCATCAGGTAATCGGAGAGTTCGAGGAGCGTTTCGAAGAACACCATCTTACCATGATGGTACATTTTCCAGATGAACCTTCTGTAATCTATGCAGATGGCCAGCGGCTGTGGCGTGTATTGGAAAATATTTTCGGAAATGTAACAAAATATGCCATGGAAGACACCCGGGTTTACGCGGAAGTAATGAACGCCCACGGTCAGGTGGTTTTCACCCTGAAAAATATTTCCGCCCAGCCGTTAAATTTCGCTGCCGAGGAACTTACCGAGCGTTTCGTCCGCGGTGACGTAGCCCGTGGCACCGAGGGAAGCGGGCTTGGACTTAGCATTGCCAAAAGTCTTACTGAGCTCCAGGGCGGCAAATTCCAGCTTTACCTGGATGGGGATTTATTCAAAGTGACTATCACCTTCCAGGCGCAGAATTCCAAGTGCACTGACGCAGAAGTCCCTGCTCAGCCCAAACCGGAAGCGAGATGATTTTTATCATATGCAGCTATAAAAATAGCAGCAGGAGTAAGCGATTAGTTTACTTCTGCTGCTGTTTTGCAATTAATATTCCAGTCTCGGCATACTCTTAAATTTCTCAAACTCTCCAATGGTAAACATGGAAAGAGCAATGCTTGGAAGTACACTGGACATGCCTGCATTGTTCGCTTTGTACAGCATCGGGAACCACTGGAGGCGGAAACCAAGGCTGTAGCTAAGAGCAAGAGCAAATACGTAAGACGGCACCGACACACCGATTACCGATATGACCGTGGCCAGCGAATCCCATATGGTGTTATATTTCAGGGCTGCCAATAGTCCCAGTAGCAGTCCTACTATCGCTCCGATGATAACGGCAAGTCCTCCGATTCCAATAGAAATTGGAAGTCTTGTCTGAATCATCTGGGAAATAGGAGTGTTCTTGGAAATATTGTAGCTGACACCAAGATCACCTTTTAACATATTTTTTGCGTAGTTCACAAACTGGACAGCTACTGGCTGATCCAGACCGTACTTTACATACAGCGCTTCACGCAGGGCAGGTGTGTTTATGCGGCGGACATTCCATCAAAAATTTGGAATAGAAAACCCCAGTGCTGCAACACTGGGGTTTTCGTTTGTAGTTGAACTACATGGATTTTTCACATCTCTTTGCCCATTGGCATTATAGCATATGTTTTTTTCTTTTCAATATGCATTTTATAATTAAATGTAACTGTTCAGTACCTTCACAGTTACACGCTCCGCGATGCACAGAAATCATGCTTTGCATGATTTCGCGCCGCAATTCTCGGATTTTCTGTGAACTACGTTTACAAAAAACACCTGGCGGAATACTGCCTTCTGAATAGTTACAATTAAATTACATAATCATCTGCGCTTGCAGCCTGCCAGTCAAGAAGGTCTCCTAATGTAATATTATCTACCACTTCATTGATAGCATCATCAATCTTCTTCCAGAGGATACGTGTGACGCATGCATCACCTTTCTCGCAGCCGCCTCCGTCTGGTGCGACACAGTCTACCGGTGACAGACAGCCTTCTGTCAGTCTGAGGATCATGCCTACTGTGTACTCTTCTGGTCTTCGCTGCAGGGAGTAACCGCCCTGTGGTCCGCGGACACTCTTCACATATCCAGCCTTATTTAATACAGAAATGATCTGCTCCAGATATTTCTCAGAAATCTCCTGTCTGCGCGCTACATCCTTTAACCTGATCGGCTCTCCATTGTCATTGGTAGCCAGATCAAGCATTAACTTTATTGCATATCTACCCTTAGTGGATATTCTCATCTTCATTCCTCCTGCTCTGTGATTCTGCAAATGCAAAATCACTCTACAGAAGATTATACCTTCTAATTCCTATTATTTCAATAGGAAATTACCTTTTTATTCGCAGATAATCCAGTATTCCGGAAATAGTTATCGTCTGCGCATGAGCCGCTGCGCGAACTGATAAGCCGGTTCGCAATGTGAACTTTTTCTCACTCTCTGATGTTCCCTCATAAATTACCGGAACTGCTGTGTCGTCATAAGGCTGTCAAGAGTTTCAACTGCCTGATCATTCTGGATGATTTTAAACGTGACATCCTTTTCCCCATCAATTGGCGGGTAATAACAGCAGTCCCTAAAATTCTAATTTTTCTCATATCGTTTCCTTTCCCGAGCTAGAGCGTGTCGATTGCAGAAATATGCTGAAAAAAGAATCGCAATTTACCTGTCTTTCCCTTATAATAATGCTGATAATAAAATGCTTTATCAAACAAGTATCATTTAAAAAGCACTTGAAAAACAGGAGAAAACGAAATGAGTAACCGAATTGAAATAACAGATTTCACTGCCCCGGAGCTGGATGTTTACGCCAGAATTCCGGAGGTGCAGCTTCTACGATTCTATGAGCCCAAACCAGGACTTTTTATCGCAGAAAGCCCAAAGGTAATCCAACGCGCGGCCAATGCCGGATATCAGCCGGTTTCTTTTTTAGTTCAACACAAGGATCTGGAAAAAGAAGGAAAAGAATTGTTACAAAAGTTCCCGGGAATTCCGGTTTATACAGCAGATTATGAGGTACTTGTAAAGCTTACAGGCTTTGCACTTACCCGTGGAATGCTTTGTGCCATGACTCGCCGGGACCTTCCCTCTGTGGAAGATATCTGCAAAAATGCCCGCCGTATCGCCATTCTGGAAAATGTAGTGAACCCAACCAATATCGGAGCCATTTTTCGTTCAGCTGCCGCGCTTCATATGGATGCGGTTCTTCTCACCCCAGGCTGTTGTGATCCTCTTTACCGCAGAGCCACCCGGGTAAGTATGGGTACTGTTTTTCAGATTCCATGGACTTATTTTCATAAAAAAGTGTCCTGGCCGGAAGCTGGAATGGAGCAGCTTCGCTCTCTCGGATTTAAAACTGTAGCAATGGCTCTTCGGAACGATTCCATCAGCATTGACGCCCCAGCCCTTCAAGCCGAAGAAAAACTGGCGATTATCCTTGGAGCTGAAGGAGACGGACTGGTGGATGCAACCATCACCGGCTGCGATTACACCGTAAAAATCCCCATGTCCCATGAAGTGGATTCCCTGAATGTAGCTGCCGCAAGTGCTGTGGCTTTCTGGGAACTTGGAAAAAGGTGAGGGAATGCTTCCTCACCTTTTCCAGAGCGTGTTTAAACAGGTTCTAAGACTCCAGCATTTTCACCAGACATTCCTTTTTATAAAATGAGATTCCATAACAAAAGATATCTTTATACCTGTCCTTATAATCCTCTGCATACTTTCTCTCTTTCATCTGCGCCAGTGCTTTATCACAATCTTTATTTAACTGTTTCATGCTTTGCGAATATTTTACTTCGAAAATCGCTACCTTTCCATTGGCTTTATCAATAATCACAAGATCTGGTCTTCCCAATCCATGCTCTTTGTTCGATTCAATCTGTTCACCATCTCCCATAAAAATGCCTGTGAGAAACGCATGATAGAAGTCTTCTTTATAATCATGATAACTGATGGTATTCCACAGCAATAGATTCATTTCTCTGGTTATAATTTCTGGTTTTTGATTCCAGAGAGCCTGAAAAATCGCTGTTCGATTCCATTTTTTCACACTGTCAGCAAACCACTTCATTACCGTAGTTTCAAAAATTTCTCTTATTTCCGCATTTGGTATCTTTAATGCTTTGGTATCCGGTGAAAATGCAGTTTTCCCTTCTGAAATCCGCGCTTCTGTCAGATAACCAGTCATGTAAAGAATACTCCAAAGATTACTTTCGGATGAATGCAAATAATCATAAGTCAGGTTCTCATCAATATCCTGAAGAATATATCCACCAGAAAGCAATGTTTCCATTTTGTCCGTAATGCTATTGCCTGCAAAATCGATGAAAGAGCGGATAATTGCGTTGTCACTGGTATTTTTCCAATAACTGACTGGCTGCGCTTTGGGATTTCTCTGAAGTTCCCGCAAATAATTCATAACATCCCACGGGCAGTACACATCAATTTCTCCCATATGATATCCATCGTACCATTCCTTCATCTGCTTTGCATACTGCACTGTCCCTGTATCTTCCAGGATTTTGTTGACCTCCTGCTGGGTAAATCCGAAATATTCATTGAATCCGGTATTTGCAATCGTATCTGTAACAAAGTTATTTGTCCCTGTAAAAATGCTCTCTTTTGCAATCTGCAAACAGCCTGTGATAACAGCAAATTTCAATGAAGTATTATCTTTTAATGCAGTACTCATCATACCTCTGATAATTTCCAGCATTTGCTGGTAATATCCTTTGCTGCTGGCTTTTGCTATAGGAACGTCATATTCATCTATAAGCAAAATCATCTGCTTATGGTAATAATTCTCGAGCAGACGCATAAGCAGACTAAGAGATCTGATAACCAAAATTTTGCTTCCCTCACCAGATTTCAGAAGTTTAAAGCGCTTACGATCTTCTTCATCAATTTCTTCGCTTTCCAGCAAAAAACTGTATTTCTGATACAAATCAGAGATGGTAAATACCAGCTGGTCATACGCACTTGCAAAATCAAGTCCATCTATATCTTTAAATGTCAAAAAAATAGTAGGCCACTTATTCAACCATTTTTCACAAAGCTCGTGATTTCTTGAAATTTCAAGCCCTTCGAATAATTTCTGACTCTCATTTCGAACATTAAAGAAATAGTAGAGCATGCTCATGCCCAATGTTTTCCCAAATCGTCTCGGTCTGGTAATCAATGTTACTTTCGCTGCACCATCGGTTAGGAGTTCAGATATGAAACCGCTTTTATCAATATAATAGTTATTATTCTCACGTATCTCTTTAAAATCAGAGATACCTACTGGAATATTAGGATTTCCCATATGCCCTTCCTTCCTAAACAGATATTTTTTATATAAACATGATAACACAGCAGTATAGTTTCAGCAAATAAAAAAACGATAACCAAATGGTTACCGTCTCATTTACTGTATCTTCAAAACTACATACATGTTACATCCTAATGGAATCATTTTACCTCTGCGTGAGTCCGGCAACCGCTTTGCAACCGCCTTTCTCATTTCTTGGTCAAGCCCTCACCCTATTAGTAACAGTCAGCTCCATGCATTACTGCACTTCCACCCCTGCCCTATCTACCTCGTCGTCTTCAAGGGGGTTTACTTCTTTCGAATGGGACATCTCATCTTGAG